>JAPKEY010000194.1 GCA_028821815.1 Candidatus Poseidoniales archaeon
CTCTCAGGACAGATTGGGGACTCCATCCGGTGGAGATTCTGATTGGTGAATCACACATCGTTGTTTGGCATGGATATGAATTAGAATTTTTCAATCTCAGCAAGAATCAGTGGGAGGGTCACTGGCTGACAGGCCCTATGTTCGATGACATCGCAATGTTGTCGAATGGTGATGGCCATTGGCCCCGCATGGTCATGTTGAACGACGGCGAAGTCGAGATTCGCCTACGTGGAGGGGTGTATGGTTCGACACCTCTTCCCACTTCTCCGAATGGCCCTGTTTCAATGATTACGGCTGACAATAATCGTGTTGCCTATGTCGAAGATGCTGCCCCCCTGTCGATTCATGTTCAGACCATCGCTGGCATTCAAAGCCACATCACCGTTGAAGTAGACTCAACCATCGATGAAAATCGGGATGAACAAGTATTCCAAATGACAGATTCACCTGTTGATTACCAAAATGCAACCATCACAGATATTGTCCTAGATGATGATCATCTTGTCGCTTTGGTCAATCTCAGTGCCATTAATCGCTTGGTTTTGGTTAATCTCTCAAGCGGGGAACAGCGGATTCTTGGGGACCCTGTTTTCCCTGTTGCTGCCCCCAGTATTGGGCACGGCTATGTCGCATGGCAGCATCACCAATTTCTCATATCGAACAATGCGATGGACATGTATCTCGATTGGGAAGTCGATTACCATGATATTGCAATGAACCAATCTTACCAATTGCACACCGAAGATGAAATTGATCAACTCCAACCACAGGTGATGAAGGACCACATCGCTTGGCTACAAGTTGATGAAAACAATGAAACTGAAATTAGAGTATTCACTCTTGAAGTTGTTTTAGAGCCGTATTCTTCCAGCATCCTGCAATTCTTTATCCTAGCATTCCCGTTTCTACTTTTGATTTGGACTGCACAACGGTTGAAAGAAAACGAAGGGCATATTTTACCCAGGCAAAATTCCAGTGAGGAAGAGTGACTACTCAGCCAATCGAAACATCTCGTCGAGGTTTCGCTGTGCTCGGTCTATGACACCAGCATCAATCTCGATAATCTGGTCTAATCTTGGTTCTTGAAGTGCCTGCAAAATATCTTCGAGTTGTGTCGCTTTCATATGGCGACACATTACACAAGCCCCATACAAGTTGAGTTCAATTTCTGTTTCAGCCAATACTCGTTCTGCAGTACCACATTCAGTGATTAACATCACATCAGGTTGCCCTTCCGCGCCAAGTCTAATCGCTTCGTGGATTAATTTCTCTGATGAGCCGATGAAATCAGCTTCTTCCAACACTTCTGCGCTACATTCAGGGTGTGCCAAAACAGAGAGGTTTTCACCGATTCGTTGTTTCCATTCACGAACTTTATCACCGGTAAATACTGCATGCACTTCGCATTCTCCATCGAATACAATTATTTCTTTTTTCCCAGCAAGAGCCTTTTGTAAATGGGCGCCCATGAAGCGATCAGGCACAAAAATAAGGCGATCACCCGGCAAGCGTTCACAGATTCGCATGTAATTGCTACTTGTCACACTGACGTCACACTCTGCCTTGACTGCGGCGGTTGTATTGATGTAACAAGCGACAGGGACACCCGGATATTGTGCCCGCAAATCTCTGACATCCTGAGCCGTAATACCATCTGAAAGACTGCAACCGGCTTCAGGTGAAGGATGGAGAACGGTTTTGTGCGGGCTAACAATTTTCGCAGTTTCCGCCATGAATCGAACACTTGAGAAGAGTATGGTTTGTTGGGGTGCATCTCTTGCAGCTTTGGAAAGTGTATACGAATCTGCAACTTCATCCGCCACTCCGTAAATGATGTCGGGTGTTTGATATGAATGTGCAATTAAAAAGACATCATTTACCGCTTTCAATCGATTGATTTCCAAGGTCAATGGTGCAATACTGCGGCATGTTTCCAATGGCCAGCGCTGATGTTGTTGAATGGCGCCCTGTAATCGAATCGCTTCAGCTTCAATTTCTTCATCAGAAAATGATGGGATATCGAATTCCGTACGCGGCAATGGCACGGTTGGCAAAGTGAGGCCCATTCGATTTGCCGTCTAGTGCAACCGCTTTGAACTCATCTCACCTCCGGAAGTTGATGACGGGGCCATGGGTCGGTGCAGAAATGTTGCATCAAGGTGCAGAGGCGGTCGTTCATGCAGGTACTTGGATGGACCAAGATGCGATTCTCAAACAAAGACAACCGAGAACATGGCGGCACCCTGATTTAGATGCTCGCCTGACCAAATCTAGAATGTCAGCAGAAATTCGTTTGCTACGCCGCCTTCACCTTGCTGGTGCACCCGTTCCAGTATTGCTTGCCATCGATGCCACTGCAGGCTGGATAGTCACGAGCCGTATGCCTGGTGGTCCCTTGTTTGAGCATCTTCGTGATGGTGGGGAATCAGATATGCTGGAAGAATTAGGAGCTACGATCCGTAGAATCCATGCAACTGGTATCAGCCATGGTGATTTGACCACTCATAATATCCTCTGGGATGGCGAACATGGGCTCTCAATTATCGATTTTGGTTTATCCCAAATCACCGATGATATCGAACCATTCGGGTTGGATTTACAGGTACTCAATGAATGTTTAAAGGCCAGTCATCCAAGTATCGAAGGAGCAATTGACAGAGTCGTTGATGGTTATCTTACTGAGGGCGGTCAAGATGTTGTCAAGCGATTCAATGACATCCGTGCCCGAGTCCGGTATCACGGTTAAGCAGCCTGCACAATTTTCATCCCACCATAGGCGAGAAGAGGGCAACCGAGCAATGTGAGCAAGAGATAACTCATTGCAGGCCCATATTCGCTGCTTTCGAACAATTTGACCAGATCAACAC
>JAPKEY010000195.1 GCA_028821815.1 Candidatus Poseidoniales archaeon
CGTGAGAAGAATTGCCAGGTGATGACACCAATCAAGACCCAGATGGGATACAACCGTTCCGGTTGGTCGGCGATTATTGTGAATAGGAAATAGTATACTCCAGCGAGTAATAATGGTTGTAACACGGTCCAAATATAGCCAAGAATAGAATTTCTGTATCGAATACGAACATCTCTTCTGACAAAGTTGTAAATCAGACTTTTATTTTCTCTGAGGTTTTTAATAAATCTGGATGGGCTTTCCAACAACGAAGGTGCTGGGTGTATAACACCCAGTTCATTATGAGAATCCATGGCCCGTCGAAATCGCCTCCATTCTTGAGTCGTTCCCCCCACAGACCAACGAGCCGGTGGATTCATCCACTATACGCCGAACCCCATATCGTGGCCCGCATAGCAGCAGTGGTTTCCAATGGATGTGCACCAGACCCTCGTGTCATTCGCGAGGCAAAGTGGTGTACAGAACAGGGGCATGAGGTGGTGATTCACGCTTTCGATCGCCGCGAAAACCTACCTGTTGATGAGGTCATAGATGGCGTTCGAATCATACGCCACCGAGTTGGATTCGTTCCATATGGGGGCACATGGTCAACATGGCGAGGTTTGCGCCGCTTTCTTGCCTCCGTAGCCGATTCAATCGGCCCCGTAGACTTGCTTCATTGTCATGATGCTGACACCCTTCCATTGGCAAAATCGATGAAGGACACACCCGTACTCTTCGATATGCATGATTTACATCACACCTGGGTTCGAATGCCAGCCCCCAATTCCCCAATTCGTCGCATCATATCTTCACGTATGAAAGGAAACATGTTGCGTAGGGCGAAAACCGCCTCTTCAATCATCACATCGTCACAGGGATTCTCCGAATGGTTGCGGGAACGTGACCTCAATTCTGTCGTTGTTGAGAACCGGCCTCAAAAGGCTGAATCTCCTTCATTTCCGGAACGATTGACAATCGGTTATTTTGGCAGAATAAGGGAAGTCGAATCCTTCGAATTTCTTTTCAAAGCAGTTTTACAGATAGCCGAAACAGAACGCCCCCGAATCATCATCGCCGGCGATGGGACGAAATCCAAAGAGGTCCAAAGGTTGGCATCGTCATATACTAAACTGGATGTGAACGTTCGAGATTCATTCACTCATGCAGATCTTCTTAATTTGATGTCAGAAATCAGTCTGATGTATGCCATGTATTCTCCAGAAAGGGGCAACATCAACGATGGCGCTCTTCCAGCGAAAATGTTCGAAGCTGCAGCCCATGGCCGCCCCTCGATTGTGAATGCGAACACTCCTATGGGTGCGGTATGTGAATCTGAAGGCCTAGGTGTAACGGTGGATTGGGGGGATAGTCAAGCATTGGCTTCGGCTATCATTGGCTTGCAAGGGACTCAGGCAACCCTTGAAATTGACGAATCCAGAGAACGTGAGCGCTTTCTCAGTGTGCTAGATCAACTCAAAATCTGAAGTAAATGAAGTCAACAGTTTCTGCCGGCCGAAGCAACAGTGTGAGTGCAAGCATCCCTCCGATTAACAGACCCCACACAAGTGGATTGCGATTTGCAATCCAATGCTTCAGGCCACCCACTTTCCAACTGATGAAATGTCCGATGAAGAATAGAATAGCAAGGCCCAGAGTCAAGAATTTAATCTCAGGAAGTGCATCATACATTTCTAAGGCATCCCAGTGAGCATTGATTCCGACAAATGTCTTCAGCGAAGGAATTAGAATTGCAGTTTCCTCAACTCTGAATACCAACCAGGTCATGAATATGAAGTATTGAGTAACAATCCAACCGACAACAGGTGCAGTTTTTGGAAGACGTTCAAACATGGTTTTAATCAGTTGCAACTTCTTCAACCACCGATGCCCACTGAGTAGTAATCCATGCAGCAAACCCCATAAGACGAAGTTCCAAGATGCACCGTGCCACAAACCCCCTAGCAACATCGTCATCATCAACGCAAAGAGCATCACACGAGGCCCATTTCGACTTCCACCGAGTGGAATGTAGAGATAATCCCTCAACCAAGTCGAGAGTGAGATGTGCCAACGTCGCCAGAAATCTTGAGGTGAGGTGGCCGCATAAGGAGAGTCGAAATTCTCAGGCAAACGAATGCCAAATAACAGGGCAGAACCAATGGCGATGTCTGTATACGCTGAGAAGTCACAATAGATCTGAATTCCAAATGCAATCGCCCCCCACCATACGAGTCCTAGATTGTCAAGTGGTGCCCCATCAACAAAGATTTCGTTGACATGAATAGCGACATTATCTGCGATAATCAATTTCTTTGCCAAACCATACACAATGAGTGTCAATCCGAGCCGAAATCTCATCGGATCTGGAGTCAGAGTGTTCTCAATTTCTTTCCTGAAATGTTCCGACCGAACAATTGGACCTGCAACGAGTTGGGGGAAAAATGCAGCATAACAAGAGAAAGAGAGGAAATCGTCGTATGGCTTGTTCTTTCCTCGATAGATGTCAATTGTGTATGACATTGTTTGGAATGTGTAGAAGGAAATCCCCACAGGTAATAATAGTCCAAATGTTTCTATTTCAGGAGCCCCATCGATTCGAAGTGAGGCCCAATTCCAAGATTCGATGAGGAAATCGAGATACTTGAAGATGGCCAACAATCCAAGGTTGATTGTCAATGAACCCATCAACCAACGCTTGCGAATTTGTTGATCTTCACTTTCGTTAATTTTCTTTCCAGCCGTCCAATCAACCAGTGTGGAGGTTAGGAGTAGTAGCATGTGCCAGCCCGATGCCATCCAGAAGAAGACATACGAACTGACCATTAGAATACCAATTTGCCTCCGTTTCTGTTATGCCCGATTGTAAATGTCAGGAG
>JAPKEY010000021.1 GCA_028821815.1 Candidatus Poseidoniales archaeon
AACACCATCGAGATAGAGTGTGGCATTGTCGTTCTCAAACGTGGCGACCAGGTGTTGCCAAACGGTGGAATCGACTGCTCCAAAATTGTACGAGTTGTTGTGATACAACTCCCAATTTCCAGGATTACCACCTCCCGTTTGAATCTGGAAGGAATCGTCATCTCCAGCTATATCATTGACGGCGATTGCCGATGCATGTTGTGGCTGACCTGTATGATTGGCCTGAACCCAGAGGCTGACGGTGAAATCTGTAACTGAATCTTCAACATCAATTCGTGCTTCATCATCAATACCATCGAAGAAAGCACAATTGCCCAATACACAGGTACGCCATTGACTTCCATTGGTGCCTGTAAAATTGAGGTGGGCTGAACCGACTGAATCGTTTGCAATATCCCCACTACTTTCATCAAATTCCCAATGGTGGATTAAAGCAGATTCTCGAACTGGAAAACTACTTCCACGGGTTAAAACATTGGTTGGAACTGTTTGTTTTGAGAGCCCAGGCCCTTCCCATTTAAGTTCCAGACCGGCATATCCACCATGTTCAAAAAATTCAGTACGAAGTCGATGTTCTCCGGCTTCAAGCCAAACCGTACCCGAGCGTTCTTGCATCCCGTGATGGCCTTGATTATCAACAATTTCAGTATCATCGATCCACAATTTCGAACCATCGTCACTTCGAAGATAGAACGTCCAATTACCAACGGTTGGAATATGAATAATACCACTGTGCCGCGCACTCCAGTATTCGAGGAATCTACTGTCTAGGCCAGTCCAAGCGTTTTGTGTTGATGGCCAATCGAGATTTGGTTCATGCCGAACAAAGTCAGGGGTACGACCCGAAAGGTTGACCATTGTGCTGACGTTGTATGTGATGCCATTATTATCGAAGTACTCAGCGAGCAGTCCGTTGGTTGTCGCCGCATCATTAGCTCCACACGGGGCATCGTCAAGGCGCCCTTCCATGGCCGCATTCCCATCTCTTTTCGTCTCTGTTTGGCGGGCCCACCACCACTGTTCACCGGGTGAAAGAGATGGCCCTACTCCATCCCAATAACGGGAACCGGTCGGCCAACTTCCATCTGATGTGTCATAACCAGAATTCGATAATTTATTATCTGCCCAAGAACCATCATTACTGCCCCAAGCCGCATACATCGAGACATTGTCTAAATCTGTAGCATAGGTTCCATTTTGATTGAAATGTACGGGGAACCCCATCTCAGACAAAGTTTGATCTGTTGTGTAAAGAAGGTCATTCCACCATTTGTATCCTGAACCGTTTCGATTGGTAGCTAAATCTAGTACAGTTAACCCATGTTGTCCTAGACTGTTGTTGGCTTTGGTAATCAAATCCAATGCAGTTTGAACATCATAACCGGTTAGTCGAGTGACGAGGTAGTATCCTTGCTCATCTCGTTGAAATTGCTTCATATCATTTCCTGCTGCGAGGCCGTAGTTTGAGTTGACATACCAATCTGCGAAAATTGAAGAGGCATATGGTCCATCGATTAGAGCCAACTCTGAGTCAAAGGATGCTCGTTCATTGGTGCCGCCATTGACCCGAAGAGGGATACCTTTGGTGGTGACCAGAACATTCAGTCCAGTCAGATTTCGATCTGAAATCATTTGTGAAATTGGTTCAGAAAAATACGTTGTGAATTGATTAGAATTGATTGTTTCACCGGTTGGTGTACTTTCATTGGTCAACAGAAATACTCGATCAGGAGGGATGTTTCGGGCAATGGCAAATGCGGTTCCAATCGTCTTGCTCATTTCGCTTTGGTTGTTGATGATGACTGCTACATCGCTGTAATCGGCAAAAGATTGATGTGAAAATGGCTCAAGCACTGCAACATCTCGAAATGGGGTCTCTTCCCAAGCGTTCACATGCACTTTCGTCACCTCTGGAAGCGACACTGCGGCCCAACTCTGTAGTAAGAATAGGATGACGAGCGCGATTGCAATTCGAGAGCGCACGAATTGTCACCTATACCCCGAAGTTTTCACCGTGTCGGTATCACGACAAGCGACACCACTGGTGCCGTATTCAAAAAATCACACGGAATTGGCGATGGGCATAAAGCCCACCGCCCCCCCCTGTCGATGTATGGCCGACGCCGACGTCATCATTGCTAGAGAGTGTCGACATTCCTTGTTACGAGTGATTGCTGGTGACCTGACGCGTTATGAAGCACAAGTCGCGGTTACATGTGCCAACAACCGTCTCGCTGGACGTGAAGGTTTAGATGCCAAGATGCACACAGCAGCCGGTGAAGAATTGCGCGAAGCCTGCGTCGTAATCGGTAAGGTGCAACGTGCCCAAAATCTTCAACCCTGTCCGGTGGGTACAGCCATCACAACCTCAGCTTACAACCTACCTCATGAACACTTAATTCACGTGGTGGGGCCAGATTGCAGACGGCCCAATCAGGATGAAGGGCGACGCGAACTCATCGCTAAATCTTATGAGGCAATGTTTGAGCAAGTTGCTGCACTGGGAGGGGTTGAAACGATGGTGTGTCCACCTCTTTCGATGGGCATCTATGCATACCCGCATCGTGAAGGGGCACGAATGACAATGGAGATTCTACTCGGTTGGCTCGATGCAGAAGATGAACCTGGTGTGGGTGATTTTGTATTGCTCGTAAATGACGAATTATTTGTCAAAAATTTGAAAACTGTTTACCGTGAATCTGAAGACCAATTTCCAGGTGTAGATTGTACACGGAAATACCGAAAGCGCCGTTACTGATGCGCACGTAATCTAGCGGTTACGATGTATGGTTCCCAACCAGGCCACCCGAGTTCTAAATTTCGGCGTGCGTACTCAAAAGAGCGGTTCTTCGTAATCATCATCTGAAAGAGTTCGCCATAATCCATCTGGTACATCGTCGTAGACACCCGCATAGGGATCATCGTTAGTGAGTACTTTCTTCGGCCTTATCAACGCATTCAATGCTTCGGGCTTGAATTTCCAATAGTGGATTCGCCACTCTCTCCCATCCCAAAGAGTTGTTTCCTCAGATTCTGTGGTCAAAAGATCGTAGTCTTGGAACATATAGAACAGATTTCGATCTGTTGGTTCGAGAGCATTATCAATGATTCTATCATAGAATCCAAAAAAACCGAGGGCATGTTCAGCCATGCCTTCAGCGGTCATAGTCTCCATATTGGGGTCAATATGAGTTTGGATTGCCGCTGTCAATGATGCAAGACTCATTCCCATTATTAGACCTCCAATGGCGAATATGGATATCGCCGGATGATACATGGGAGCAGGCGGACCTATTTCAACGGTTGGCGGCTTCCGCCCCGTAGGGGCGCACATCATGCTGTTTCGTCACGATTAAACAGTTGATTCCACGCGTCCAGAATGTGACCGAGTACGCGGAGGGGACGTTTCTTGGCTTGCCCGAGAGCGATGGAGGTGCAGATGTTGCCATTTTGTCGGTGCCGTATGAACTGACCACATCGTATGGGCAAGGCACATGCAAAGGGCCCAAGGCAGCCCTACATGCTTCAGCTCAAGTTGAATTGTATGACCCTCTACTCCCTGAAGATCTACCTTGTGGATTTGTCCTGCATACAGCACAACCTTGGAATGGGGAAGGTGAAAGTTTGCAGGAACAATTGTCTGGAATTACAGATTATGTGTCTCAGTATGAATCTGCATTCCCTGTCATCCTTGGTGGTGAACATGGAATGTTACCGGCAATTATGCAGGCAGTTTCAAAGAAAATCAATCTCAATGAACTGACCTTGATTCAAATCGATGCACACGCTGATTTACGTGATGAACTTGGAGGCGACCCGAATAGTCACGCTTGTGCAGCACGCCGTTCATTGGACTTGGGCGTTGGGAAAATATTGCAAATCGGAATTCGAACATTTGCTCGTGAAGAAGCCACATTTGCAGCTAAAGACAATCGGGTTGAATCTTGGTTGGCCAGAGACATACTAAATCCCTGTGGGGGTGAAGCGAAATGGCTCAATTGGTTGAATACGTTATCTGAAATTAAAGGGCCCGTTTGGTTAACCTTGGATATCGATGGTTTGGATTCAGTCTATGTTCCCACGACAGGGACACCAGTCCCAGGGGGCCTCGCCTTTTGGCAAGTCATCGAAACCATCGAAACCATTTCCGCTGCTCCTGATGCGCAGTGGCTGGGAGCAGATGTGAATGAAATCGTACCAGATCCGAACAATCACGTAACCGAATTCACTGCCGCGATGTTGGCCACAAAAATTGTAGCCGCCCACCTCGCACGTCGATTGGAGGATGAATCATGAAACCTAAAGGACGCCACATCACACTGGATTATTCCGGTTTCAAAGGAGATGGAGATTGGGTCCTGAAGGTTTTACAGGCAGCCGTTTCCCGTTCTAATGCGCGAGAAGTCCATGCACATGTTTCGCAATTTGACGGAAGTCAAAGTCCTCTTGGATTTGCAGCTGTAGTACTTATCGATGAGAGCCATGTGAGCGCACACTGCTATGCAGATGAAGGTATATTGGCTGTAGATTGCTTCACATGTGGAGAGGTCAATCCCGCAGATATTGCAGATGATATCCACATGCAATTGACAGGTTCTATCCCGACTATCAAACTGGTTCAGCGAACCAAACTCGATCGATTCGTTATGGAGGAATGATATGCGAGATTTTGTCAAACGTCATTTTCGCCATTTCAATGCTGGCGAGTTGCGACGCTGTTCTGAATCACTCTGTGAATTTGTCGATAGCGGTGGACGAATGATGATTACACTAGCGGGTGCAATGAGTACAGCTGAAATTGGGCGGAGTTTGGCTCCAGCAATCCGAGAAGGGAAAATACATGCAATTTGTTGCACCGGTGCCAATCTCGAAGAAGATTTATTCCAACTTATCGCCGCTTCACACTATGGAGATGTACCAAATTGGAGAGACCTTTCACCATATGAAGAATCCCAATTGAAAAATCGAATAACCAATAGAACTTTACCCGAAGAAAAGGCGATTCGAAAAGTTGAATCCCAATTGATTTCTTTATGGAATAAGTCTACAGGGAAATTACCACATGAATTCCTCTACGAATTAATCAAACAGGTTGATGCTGATGCCGATCCAGAAGATTCCTGGCTTTTGGCAGCAGCAGAACAAAATTTGCCGTTGTTTGTCCCTGGATGGGAGGATTCAACACTTGGCAACATCTTTGCTGCAAGGGTCATCGATGGCACTGTTAATGTGAATGCTATTCTCAGTGGCACCCATTACATGCTGGCATTGACAACTTGGATTCGCGAGCATCCTTCCAATGGGTTCCTGCAAGTTGGTGGTGGAATCGCAGGTGACTTCCCCATATGTGTAGTCCCTATGTTGCGCCAAGATCTAGGTGAAGATGTGCCGTTGTGGGCATGGTTTGCGCAAATTTCAGAATCACGCCCTTCGTATGGTGGGTATTCTGGAGCTCCCCCTAACGAGAAAATAAGTTGGGAAAAGCTCGGTGTGGAAACACCGAAATTTGTCATTGAATCCGATGCGTCGATTGTACTACCTATTCTGCTGTCTTGTCTGCTCGATGGATGAGGCATACCCTCAAATCAACGGGGCCGCACCTACGGTGCGATGCGCGTCCTCGCTGTGCTCGTCATGTTACTTACCGCGTCAGCGGCTCCAGTAGCCAGTGCACAGCAGCCCGACATTATCCAGGAACATTGGTATCACTCCTATGCAACACTTACAGTCGATGTCAATGCCTGGGCGGACGATTACCCCGAAATTGTTGATTTGATTAGTGCTGGAAACACAGAACTAGGACGGGAACTATGGCTTGTTCGGTTGTCAGATTGGAGTGTTGAAACGAAACCTGATGGGGCACAGAAAGAGATTGTTTACATCGATGGTGGGCACCATGGAAATGAACACTTGGGAACTGAATTGGCTTTCTTAACAGCTGAGTATTACATCGAAGGCTGGGCTGCTGGAGATCAGGAAGCCATTGATGTTCTAACGACAACCGAATTACACATCCTCATCATGCTCAATGCAGATGGTAACGATTTAGACACACGCTGGAATTTCAATCAAGTAGATTTGAATCGAAATTATGACCATTATTGGAATAACTGTCCACCCAATAACCCGACTCAGCCGGGCAGTGGTCCGTTCAGCGAATCTGAAACACTTGCAAATTCGATTTACATGAACACGGCCGTTCAGGATGCAGATCTGTATGTTACGATGCATACTGGTGTTTGGATTATGCTGTATCCCTGGGGGAGATGGCCAGAACAACCTTCAGATTGGGAGTTGTTTCATTTCATCAGAGATGATGTACATGAAAATGTCTCAGACATCCCGATTCAAAATGCAAATCAGGGCTTATACCCAAATTGTGGAACCAGTAGAGATTATGGATATGGAGTGATGGGATTCCCTACATTCACATTCGAAACGGATGATGAGCAATGGGCATTAGGTACTGCTGAGCCATTATCAAGCCGCCTCGGTGAAGAATTGGATGTGATGCAATATCTGATTAGCAACATTTGGTATTGGAGAGCCCGCCTATCGGTCACATCGTTTGATTTCGATGGCGATTCGATTGACCTGGAAGTCAAAAATTTGGGTCGAGCAACCACCGAAAATGCAACTGTTCGATACATCGATGAGGGTGAAGTCATGTGGGCCTCCGAGTTGTTCAGCGTCAATGCAACCAATAGTACTCAAGCCAATCTTGATGCCTCAAATTTAACCTTGTCAAAGTCAGGTCATTTCGAATTGTATTACCAAAAGCGAGTCATTGATTCAAGTCTCTGGGTTAATGAAACAATTCCAGAAGAGTTGATCGAAATATCAGATGGTGAGGATACAGGGTGGCTCCCCTTTGCATCACCAATGTGGGCGATTTTAGCCATCGGATTGGCCGGTTTGAAAAGAAATGAGCATTTTCAAGACATATTCTAACCTTTTAATGCATAGGTGTGTGCTTAAAAGGTGATTATTAAATACAATCCTTTGTATATCGGGAGCGAATCGGCGTGTTCAGTGATTCTATGGAAGCAAGCGTAAGCGAATTTGACAGTGTTGATGATATTCTGATTTTACCTCTATTTGAGGGTGTGGAACGGGCACCGAACAATGCTCTAGCCGGTCTTTCTCGAACACAACGCAGTCTCGTGAATGAAGCTCTCGCAAGTGATAGCTTCACGGGTAAGGCAGGTAAGCGCCTGAGTGTATGGACAGCTGGATGTCAAGTTGTGCTGGTAGGTATGGGGTCCGATCCCAAAGACAAGGCATGCCGAGATGCCGGTGCTAAGACACTGGCTTCCCTTTCCAAAGTTCATGGAACCGATTTGACGATTCGATTTACGAGTGGTTGGTCGACTCCAAAAATGGCTCTCTTTACAGAGGGTATGATTCTACGAGATTATTCATTTGATAAATATCAGCAAAAGGAAGAGGATGATATCCAGGACGATTGGAGTTTGATTTGTCAGGCCAGCGCACGGCACCAATCCGACCTATCTGCAACCGTTGCCAAATCTGCAGCCGTTGCCACAGGTGTCCATATCGCGCGCGAACTTGGTAATGAACCTGCTAACGTGATGTATCCTGAAGAATACGCTCGCCGTGCAATGGAATGGGCAAAGGGCAAGTCCAATGTCGAAGTCGAAGTGTGGGATTACGACCGTCTACAGAAGGAAGGAATGCATGGCGTAATCGCCGTTGGAAAGGGTAGTGATCGCAAACCTTGCATGGTATTCTTCCGCCTCAATCCAACAGCTCAGAAGAACCAACAAGTGCCCTGCATTGTTGGCAAAGGTATCACATTTGATACCGGTGGAATTTCCATCAAGCCATCTGCAGGTATGGAGGATATGAAATTCGATATGCATGGATCAGCAACCGTCTTTGGATTGTTTGTGGCTCTACAGGCAAGTGGACACAAAGGCCGCGTGAACGGAATCACATGCATGGCAGAAAACATGCCAAGCGCAGGAGCATACCGACCTGGTGATATTATCGACACATATTCTGGAAAAACAATTGAGGTTCTCAATACTGATGCTGAGGGACGAAATGTGCTCGCTGATGGCCTTTGGAAGGCCGCAGAACTCAACCCCTCCTACATTGTCGACCTTGCGACCCTGACCGGTGCATGTGTTGTAGCATTAGGGCATGAAGCTAGTGGCCTTTGGTCGAATGATGACGTGTTGTCAGCACGAATTCATGCTGCTGGAAATGCTGAAGATGAGATTGCTTGGCCAATGCCTTTGCTACCTGCCTTTGAGAAGGAAATGACTGGCTCAAAAGTGGCGGATGTTCAAAACTTGGGCAAGGGCCGATGGGGTGGTGCCTGTACTGCAGCTGGCTTCCTCAAACAGTTTGTACAAGAGAGAAATGGAGAACAGATTCCATGGGCTCATCTCGACATAGCAGGAACCGCATGGGGCGCCTCAACAAATGCCATGGTTGCCAATGGGGCAACCGGCATCCACGTTCGAACACTACATCGACTGATTACAGAGTAATCATTCATCGTTGTCTTCATCGACAACTTCGAAATCTGCATCGACAACATCATCGGCACCATCCATGCCAGTATGATCTCCACCCTCTTCGTCTGCCATGTTTGCAGCCGCAGCTTCGTACAACTTGGCAGAGATACCGTGCATTGCTTCTTCCAATTCTTGAACCTTGGCTTGAATGGTATTCTCATCGAGATCATCATCCGATACTGGACCTTCATCTGTTCGAATCATAGCCTCCAGTTCGATGAGTTTTTCCTCAACTGCTGAGGTGTCTTCCCCCTCGAGTTTGTCGCCTGCTTCTTTCAGTGTGCGTCGTGTTTGATACACAATATTGTCCGCAGTATTACGCAATTCAACCTTCTTCTGGCGTTCCTCATCCTCAGCAGCAAATTGCTCCGCCTCCGAAATCTTCTGTTGAATATCATCCTCTGAAAGACTGGTTGCACTCTCGATTCGAATCGATTGTTCCTTACCTGTGCCCATATCTTTGGCAGACACGCTGACAATACCGTTGGCATCGATATCGAAGGTAACTTCGACCTTCGGAATACCACGAGGCGCCTGAGGGATACCCTCTAGGAAGAACTTGCCCAGTGTGACATTGTCTTTGGCGAATTTTCGCTCACCCTGCAGCACGTGAACTTCAACTGCTGGTTGATTATCAGCTGCAGTACTGAAAACTTCAGAGCGACGTGTTGGGATGGTCGTGTTTCGTTCAATCATTGGAGTTGAAACGCCACCTAGTGTCTCGATTCCGAGACTGAGCGGTGTCACATCGAGGAGAAGGACATCCGTCACACCCTCGTCGCCAACAATGATGCCAGCCTGAAGCGCCGCACCCATAGCGACCGCTTCATCAGGATTGATTCCCTTGAAGGGCGATTTTCCAGTTTCCTTCTCAATGGCTGCTTGTACAGCCGGGATTCGTGTGCTACCACCAACAAGGAGAATTTTGTCAATATCTCCTGATTTTACACCGGCATCTTTCATTGCACGTTGTGTTGGTTTCATCGTTGCCTCAACAAGATCGGCGGTGAGGTCATCAAATTGAGCGCGGGATAAATTTAGATCCAAGTGCTCAGGATTACCGTCTTTCATAGTGATGAATGGTAAATTGATGTGACTGGTTTTGGTTCCTGATAGCTCAATCTTTGCCTTTTCAGCGGCCTCTTTGAGGCGACTCATCGCTTGCCCGTCACCGGAAAGATCGATACCACTGCTCTTCTTGAATTCAGATACACACCAGTGAATCACGCGTTCATCAAAATCATCACCACCAAGGCGATTGTTACCTGCGGTTGCTTTGACTTCGATTTGCGGCTGCCCGTCGACTTGATAAATTTCCAGAATGGATATATCGAAAGTCCCGCCACCCAAATCGAAGACAAGAATGGTTTGGTCGTCTTCCTTGTCTACACCATATGCCAGTGCGGCTGCAGTTGGTTCGTTAATAATTCTCAAAACTTCAAGCCCAGCGATTCGACCTGCATCCTTGGTAGCCTTCCGTTGTGCATCTGTAAAGTAAGCTGGACAGGTGACAACCGCTTGCTTAACCTCTTGACCAAGGTAAGCTTCAGCATCAGCCTTCAACTTTTGTAGAATGAATGCAGAAATCTCCTGGGGTGTGTACTGATTCTCATCGATTCCTTCCTTCCAATCGGTTCCCATCTCACGCTTCACAGAGAGGAAAGTTCGCTCGTTGTTGGTGACAGCTTGGCGCTTGGCGGTCACTCCGACCAAGCGCTCACCATCTTTGGCAAAAGCCACAACACTCGGTGTCGTTCGAGCGCCTTCGGCATTCGAAATAACGACGGCTTCGCCGCCTTCAATGGTTGCCACACAACTGTTTGTCGTTCCTAGATCAATTCCGATTACGGGTGTTTTTGCCATTTCATTGTCCTCCTTCAGGGGTTGCAGTTTCAGTATCATCACGCAAGGTGAGGGTAATATCGAGAATACCGTTGTTCAGTTCCCAAGCGTCAACGCTTTCAGCAGCTTTGGGTAACTCAAAACGCTGTAATGGTCGCATCTGGGTGGTTCGCATCAATTGCAGAGTTGAGCCACCACCTGTGAGATTCAACTCAAGTTCAGAATCATCTAACTCATCGTGACGGGAAATGTCGATTGTGATATTCATCGAGCTGCCATCAACATAGATATCAGCGATTGGAACCTGCTTGATTGAATCATCTTCGGTATCTTCAACTTCACTGACTTCAACAACAGCGGGTTCGGGCACATTTTCCCCCCCCATCTTGACATCAACACCCATCTTTGAGAAGATTTCGCTGAGGTCAGGCATATCACCCTTACCAAGCATATCTTCGAGGTTGCCTAAATCACCTTGGAGATTAATTTTGAAATCACCGTAACGAATCTTTTCAGGATCTATTCCCAGATTCTCAAATTGTGATTGGATTTGATTCATCATCCGGGCTAAGTAAGATTCATCGACATCGAGTCCCATCTGGCGAAACATCTCCAACATTTGCTTCAAAATTTGGTCTTCCCATTCGTCTCGTTCCATTGATTCACCCCACTACTTAACTCTCGGTTGTATAGTGCCACCATCTTGTCCTATATGAAGGATTGGAAGGCGGCGGATTCAAGGCAGGGACATAGGTGGGGCAAATGATGGTACAACAGGATCAAGATCGGGTCCTCCAAGACACCGAGCGTGTCGAGGGTAGAACTGCATTGCGAAACAACGTCGATGCAGCGATTGCACTGGCTGATGCTGTTCGTAGTACCATGGGTCCAAAAGGGTTAGATAAACTCCTGTTGGGAGACGATGGAAGTTACTTGGTCACCAATGATGGTGTGACTGTTTTAGAATCCGCAAAGGTGGAGCATGCCACAGCAAAAATGCTGATTTCCACTTCGCGTGCACAGGATGACGAAGTCCGAGATGGGACCACGTCTACGGTGGTGTTGACCGCGGAATTACTCATCAATGCACTGGAATTGGTTGATAGAGGAGTACACCCAACAATCATTGCCAGAGGTTATCGGATGTGTGGGCCTGTTGTTGAACAGACGCTCGACGATATTTCAATCCTAGCAGATGAGGCTACCTCACTTTCATCAGTGAAAACGAGCCTTGCTGGAAAAGGTGATTCTAGTTTGCAAAATAAACTTGCAGAACTTGCTTTTGCTGCAGCCAGTGTAACCGGTTCGGGGGAACCAGAACATACCCGAGTGATGACTGAACGGAGCGGTTCAATCAAAGACAGTGAATTGATTCCTGGAATCGTATTGATGAAAGCTCGTGTCCATCGTGAAATGAATCTCAAACCACAGGCCGGTCGAATTTTGATACTCGACGGTGGTATGGAAAAACGCAAGCCGGAAATTGAGGCTAGTCTGAAAATCACACACACAGGGGCGATTGAGGCGTTTCACGCGCGTGAGCGCGCGGATTTACAAGCACGAGTCAAATGCCTTTCAGCCGCAAACATTGATTGTTTGGTAGCGAGGGATGGAATTGAAGAAGAGGCACATGCCATGCTAGCAGCAGCGGGTATTCTGGCTTATCGTCGTGTAGAGCGTCCAGAGATTGAACACCTCTGTCGGGCCACTGGTGCACGCCCTGTTTTCGATGTTGAAGACATCCGCGATGAGGATGTTGGTCATTTTGCTTCGATTCGTGAAGAGAAATGGCAGGGTGTTGAGCATACTATCTTTGTAGGGTCACAATCCCAAGGGGTAACTGTGGTAATCCGCGGCTCAACTTCGATGAGATTGGAAGAAGCAGAACGTGCTTTCAACGATGCAATCGGTGTCGCTTGTCAACTAATTCGAGAACCGCGCCTTTTGCCAGGTGGAGGTGCAACCCAAATTGCACTCGCTCGACGCCTACGTCGTCATGCAGAAACCATCCCCGGTCGTGAGCAGATGGCGATTGAAGGATTCGCGGCTGCGCTTGAAGCGATCCCACGTATATTGGCTACCAACGCAGGCCTTGACCCGATTGACGAACTCTTGCGGGTCACTGCTGCTCAAGCAGAATCTGATTCTGCATGGCAGGGCCTTGATGTCAATACGGGTCAAACCGGCGACATGAGAAAAGCCTCGATTGTTGAGCCAATCAGTGTGACAAGACATGCTATCGCCGGTGCTACAGAGGCTGCGATTTCAGTTCTTAGAATCGATGATGTTCTCTGGGCAAAGCAGGATGCGCAAGAACCTGATTGGCAAACCGATGAGGATTGAAGATGAGCCAAGAGGGGCCAATCCTCCCGCTCTATTGGCCATGGAAAGATACCGAACGAAGGATGTTAACTGCGAGAGAGTTTCTTCGTTCTCGTAGTTTCAGTCTTATTTATCTAAGTGGGATTGTCACGATTTGGGTAACGCTTGGATTCGGGCACTGGGGTAGTTTAAGCTGCGAGACATTGGGGGAACAGTTGGCTTGTTCAAGTGCGATTTGGCCAAATAAATTGGTTGATGCGCCATTTGAATTTCTCCTTTCATTTTTCACATCCCCTTGGTTTCACAATGATTACCCGCACATCAAATTCGTCATTATCTCATTCATTATATTCACACAATCTTTTGAGGCGGAAGCCGGATCAAAATCGACAGCGATTCTATTCTTTGGAACGATTGCCTTCTCCTCGATTGTTGCAGGTATTATATTCAATACGGGTGCATATTTTTGGCCGGGCAATGAAACATTCACAGATCCAATGAGCCGAAGTTGGATGGGTGGTTCCATCGGGCTGATGGGGATTCTAGGTGCCCTATCGCATCACGCAAGGTGGAAATGGCTAATCCCTACCATTTTGCTTTCCTTTGAATATTGGAATCGTGAATACAATGGGATATCGGAATACATCACTTGGGGTCATCTGTCGAGTGCTTTGTTTGGATTTGTGATTTGGGGACTCTATCTCAAGCGTATAGGAACGATAACCACTGACGAAAAGAACAAATCAACATCACCCGAGGGGTAACCATGGCGCAGAAGTTTGTCAATGTCGCTG
>JAPKEY010000196.1 GCA_028821815.1 Candidatus Poseidoniales archaeon
CATTGGTGTACCATCTCGTTGAATAATCGCTGAACCGTTGTCTGAAACCAACGTCCCCGTGACGTTGAATCCACCACCTGCAATTGGGTTGTCAAGAACGGAGTCTACCACGATGAAGGTTAGTGAGCGAACGGTTACTGTATTGATTGGACTTATATCTGCAAGCATGTGCCAAGTGCCGTTATAATGCAGTGTGATGGTGATGGGGCCCAATGGTTGGTCACTTGGAATCGTGTATGCGAATCCTACACCCCCATCTACATCCGTGGTATTCTCAGGCATCCAAGTATCGTGGAATTGTGCTGCAACCGATGTGAAGTTGATAATCCGTGGCGCACCATTGCAAGTGCTACAGCCAAAGTCAGTTGTTTCAACCAACTTCCCTCCGAATTCAACCGTATCACCACGTGTGACAACAATACCTGAAAGCGGGTTAATATTTTCAAAGTCGGTAACACCCATAACAAGAATTGTCATGTTACCTGTATCAGTTAGGTAGAAGGGGTTCGAACCATTGATCACCGAGACGATGAGTTCGTGATTTCCACTGACAATTCCATCGCTATTTGGATCTGTATTCACAGTCAAATTGAATGTCCCATTGATGGCTGTTGTGTGTCCGGAAGCCATCAATTCTTCAGCGTCATCAAGCCAGAATACTTCGATGTCAACCGGCCCTGAAAATGGGCGAGCGGGGTCGATGGAATCTTCGATGATACCTGACAGTTGGAAACTGGTTCCAGCAATCACTGTTGTCGGTACGCTTTGATCGAAAACCACTGAAGTCAATACTTGGACGGTGACATTGGCCAATGTGTGATTACCGATGTATCGCGCACCGTTGTTTGTTGACAATGTATCAGATAGGTCATCATACATGACTGCCCAAACATCGTAGTAACCAGGTTCCTGACTGAGGGGCACGGTCCACGATAGTGTCGCACGTCCGTTTGAATTGGTGATGAAAGTACCCAATGAGGTGTTGACTCCGTTGGCATCCCAAAAGAATTCAACTGCAACATTCGAAATGTTTCTCAAGCCTTCTTGGCCGAATGGTGGCATCGAATAAAATGCCGCGACATCCCTAACATCCACCTCAAGTATGAGTTGGTTGTTGACTTCGACAAGAACCGCTGTAGTATTGAGTTGAAGGGCGGCTTCAGATTCGGTTCCAATATCCAATTGGTGAGGTTCCTCTAAATTGTAATAGGCGCCCCCCAGTGGTGCACCAGCTGCAAAATCTGCAGTGATGCTGATTCCCCATATCCCACCGGGGAAATTGGTTGGCATCATGAATGAAATGTTGTACAACCCGGTTGTGGAATTGACTGGAACTGTACCGATAGGGATGAAGGTAGGTGGTGGAGGGTTGCCCATTGGATCGTTGGGGCCAACACCTGGGAACTCAAACTCGAAGATGAGTGATGTCTGATTTCCGATAATGACTGTGTTGGTCAAGTCATCTTGGATGTCACCCGTAATGTAGGATGTATTGCCAATGTGGACCCAATTGTCAGCCAGAGTAGCACTAATCAAAATGTAACCTGTAATACGCACATCACCTTGACTGTTGGTAGATTTGTACCATGGTGTCGATGAGGTATAGTTGGTATACCATACATAATCGCCGACCGGTGTGTTAGCGTCAGGTGTCCAGTCGATGTTAAGACCACCAAATTCCACATCTGCAGAACCATTGGTAGAGATTAGATTACCATTGAATTCAGAAAGGTATGTGCCGTTGGCAGGCAAGACATAATTGCCACGATGATCGGTTAATCCAATGTTCGTTGTCGTCGCTTCACCTCGCTGCAATGGATTGATGTTATATTCAATAAAGAGGGTTGTTTGTAAGCCATAACTCAAACCTGTCGCTGTCGCCGTCTCCTGTAAGCCTGCGATATCAGTGGCGCCAAGAGCATCGGGGATGAATAGTAGTTCGACATCTAGGTATCCTGGGTCAAGGGTTTGAGCGAAAGCCGCAGAGAAATTCCACACGAGACTGAAATTTCCTGGGCTAGTGGACCAAGTCGAGGCATTGAGAACCCAAGATGTGATGTTTTCCATCGGTCCAGTGGAACCATTCATTCGTATCTGCAGCCAAAGTGTGCCTTCCATCGGCAAAATATTTTGTCCACGGCTGAGAATGGTCCCATCGATGAAGAGGTTCTCATCGATTGATAGCATTGAGACGTTTGTCCCAGGCCCTTCCAGTGTAGCTGTGAGGTTCGGGGCTGCACTGATGTTGAAATTCAAGTTGTATGTACTGGGCAACGCGTGATAGGTCGGTGGTGTGTTCAGATGTAAACTATCAACATGCCAACCAGGGAATTCGATGGTTGCAGGGATAAGTGCGATGACTTCGTTCTCATCAAGTGTGACATTGAATTCGTAGTAACCATCCTCACCAACCACAGTTTGTAGGGAGACTACGCCATCCACAGTACTGGTATAATTCATGAACAAAACGAGCGAGCCCACATCACTTGGATCAAGGAATGGAATGTTCTCCCATCGCACATTACCAGAAACCAATGTGGTTGTACCAGCACCAACGATGGGTTCACCCGGTTGTGCGGGTGTATCTTGTGTAATATTGAGAGTATCAGTGACATTGATGGTCCAAGCGAATGTCTTGTACGAATGTTCAATATAACCACCTTGGCTCACTTCAACAACCAATGATCCATATCCAGGTTCAATGATTTCTGCAGGAATGCCTCGAAGTGAGAAGTTGCCGACTGAACCAGTCATATCGCTGCCCAGTTGGCGGGGTCCGGTCGCACCGAGGCTAGGATTGGCTGCAG
>JAPKEY010000197.1 GCA_028821815.1 Candidatus Poseidoniales archaeon
CGAATGGGACGAAGGTCTCGGCTGAATCACGAGACAAATCTTCTGAACCACCCAAATCAGGGTGGCAGAAGTCCTGCCCTGATAGTAAGAATCCTTTCTCCATACGCAGTGTATCTCGCGCCCCAAGTCCGACCGGACAAATACTGTGACCACCATCATCGAGTAGTGCATCCCAGAGTGTCTTGACCTGCTCGTTAGGGACAAAGATTTCAAAACCACGCTCACCAGTATAACCGGTACCCTGAATCCAACCTGTGATGCCGTAAGTATTGTTGGTAATCGCACGACCATGGAAATGTCGGACAACATTTTCTTCGCCGAGAATCTTCTCCAAAACGCTCGCTGATTCAGGTCCTTGCAGGGCTAGAATACTGGTTTGGTCAGACAAATTTTCGATGCTGATTCCATCGCCAATGTGCGTATGGAAGTGATTCCACATATGTTCAATCATACTCGCATTGGGAACGCCAAGAATTTCGGTTTCACTGACGACACAAAAAATCATGTCATCGATGATAATACCATTGTCGTCGAGAAAATGGCTGTAGGCACATCGACCCGGCTTAATCAGGCTCGCTTTTTGGGTACCAACGCCATCTAACCATTCACGGACATTCTCTCCAGAAAAGCGGAAAAAACCCATATGTGAAACATCGAACAGCCCAACATTTTCTCTAGTATTGAGATGTTCATCCATCATTGAGGTGTACCATATTGGTAATTCGAATCCATGGAAATCAACGAGGTTCCCACCACGTTCGACATGGGCGCCATACAGCGTCGTGCGAACCGGTTCGCTTCCCGACATGTTCCAAGGGCCACCACGCCGGCCCTTGAATCGCTCGGCCCTCGGCTCAGGCTTAATTCGCAACCATCAAACACTGTATGCAAAGAGTCAGCCATATGTCGAGCCAGCCCGTCAACGAACCCATCCTCGGATACACGCCAGGGAGTCCTGAACGAGCCACATTGCAAGCCGAACTTGATCGACAGATGGCTGAGGTCGTCGAAATCCCTTGTATCATCAATGGAAAGAGGGTGTTTACAGGCAATACTACACCTCAAGTCATCCCTCACAAGCATGGACACATCATTGCCAATGTGCATCAAGCAGGCAAGGCAGAAATCGCTGCAGCTTGCCAAGCGGCTATTGATGCGCAGGATGCTTGGATTGAGATGGGGCTAGAGGCCAGATGTGCTATATTTGAGCGCTGTGCTGATCTCCTAGCCGGAGATTGGCGCATGAAAGTCAACGCATCTACCATGCTCAATCAGAGCAAAACTGTATTCCAAGCAGAAATTGATGCGGCGTGTGAACTGATTGACTTTTGGAATTTCAACTGCTTTTATGCACGCCAATTTCATGATATGTACCAACCATTGGTCTCCCCCGCGGGTGTGAAAAATAGTACGGAAATTCGACCACTCGAAGGCTTTGTGTTGGCTATTACACCATTCAACTTCAGCAGCATTGCCGCAAACCTACCGAGTGCCCCTGCAATTTTAGGCAACACAGCGGTGTGGAAACCTAGTCGGAATTCGTATCACTCAAATTACGTATTGATGGAACTTATGATAGAAGCCGGGTTGCCAGCAGGGGTCATCAACTTCGTACCCAGTAGTGGCCCCGATATATCGGATGTATGCCTGTCAAATCCTGACTTCGCAGGTGTCCATTTCACCGGTTCAACCGCTGTCTTCCAGGGACTATGGCAACGGATTGGAGAAGCACTACCAAATCTCAAATCCTATCCACGTATTGTGGGTGAAACCGGTGGTAAAGACTTCGTTGTTGCACACCCAGATTGTGATGAACAAGGATTGATTGTCGCTTTGCTTCGTGGATCCTTTGAGTATCAGGGGCAGAAATGTTCAGCGGCCTCGCGTGCGTATGTGCCATCATCAGTGTGGGGTCGCATTGGTGAACCTCTTTGTGATGAAGTGCGAAAAATTACTATGGGCGATGCTCGAGACTTTACGAATTTTATGACTGCTGTCATCGACCAACGAGCCTTTGACAAAATCTCAGGTTACATAGATCGTGCCAAAGCCAGCGATATGTGTGATGTCATCGTTGGTGGCGGCCATGATGACAGTGTTGGCTGGTTTATTGAACCAACAATTATCGTTACCAGTGACCCGAATTATGAATCGATGGTCGAGGAAATTTTCGGTCCTGTTCTAACTGTTTTCGTATATGCTGATGATGACTTTGAAGATGTGCTCAAAATGTGTGATGAAGCCAGTCCATACGCACTAACTGGGTCGATTTTCGCAACTCATGAGGTGGATATTTTAACCGCCTTTAATGCACTTCGATTCACAGCTGGAAACTTCTACATCAACGACAAGCCCACAGGTGCTGCGGTCGCCCAGCAACCCTTTGGTGGTGCACGGGCATCTGGTACAAATGACAAGGCAGGTGGTCCACTAAATCTACTGCGTTGGATTAGTCCACGCAGTGTCAAGTGGACGCAAGAAATACCCCAGGATTGGGGTTATCCATTCTTGCAGCCTGATGAATGATTAGAAATGTTGAATAAATTCATTCACGACGATTGACTACAGGGGAGCAGTTTGCTGAGAGGTTGCCAATTGGTAACGACCCGTTGACCTGATCTGGGTAATGCCAGCGGAGGGAAAAAAATGGACACTAATATTGCGTATGGATTGATGCTTGCAACACTTGGTTTCTTCGGCTATGTCGGATATCAAGCGGCGACTGAAAAAGAACTCGACAGTGACGAATACCTATCGGCCAGAGGTAGCCAAAGTTGGCTCAGAATTGGCC
>JAPKEY010000198.1 GCA_028821815.1 Candidatus Poseidoniales archaeon
CACAAATGGCGGCTAAATCGTGTTCATTTGCCTCATTGAGAAATGCATCAAGATCACCTTCTAAATCGAGCAGCGTGTAGTCGCACAATTTCAACAATGCATCTGACACAAAATGGCCTCACGCCTGTGCGCAATAATCTTTGCACAGGCCGGATTTGGATGTTGATTCGCCACAGCCCTCAAAGACCGACGCCAGCAGCAGTCGAACGTGTCAGGACGGATTCACAATTTCGGGGCCGGCCCTGCCGTTTTACCACTCTCGGTTGTCGAGGCCGTCAGTGATGCGCTCCCAAACCTGATGGGTTCAGGATTTGGACTGTGCGAGATTAGCCACCGAAGTGCAACCTTCCAAAGTGTGGTCGACAGTGCGATGGAGCGTGTTCGCAGGGTGCTTTCAGTACCCGCTGATTACACGGTCTTGTTCCTACAAGGTGGAGCATCACTACAATTCTACATGACTACCCTGAACATCTTACGCGAAGGTGAGGAAGCCGATTACTTGGTGACTGGTGGGTGGGCTCAAAAGGCGCTCAAAGAAGCTGCCCGAGTTGGTGATGCCTCCGCCATTTGGGATGGTGCAGAAAATGGCTTCAAATCAGTGCCTTCTGATGACGATTATACCGTGCGAGAAAATGCTGTATACACCCACTATACATCGAATAACACACTCTATGGCACCCAATATCACCACCTTCCAGATAGTGGTGGAAAACCTCGAATCCTAGATGCAAGTTCGGACATCGCTGGCGTCCCTCTCGATGTTGGCGCACACGAAATCATCTACGCGGGCGCACAGAAAAATTTGGGGCCCAGCGGAGTCACACTGGTCATCCTCTCACCTTGGGCAATGGCAAGATGTGGCGATAATCTACCCTCGATGCTCGATTACAATGTTCATGCATCCAAAGGATCTCTATTCAACACCCCGAATACATTCGGTATTTTCGTGTTGGACCAGGTGTTCAAGTGGTTGGAAGATAATGGTGGCTTGGAAGGATCCATCGCGCGCAACCAAGCCAAAGCGAATCTTCTCTACCAGGAACTGGATCGTTCCGATTTCTGGGCACCACATGCTGAAATGAATTCTCGTTCTGTGATGAATGTTACATGGAGGCTTGCCAATCAAGACCTTGAGGCCGTATTCTTAGAAGAATCTGCTGCGGCCGGAATGGGTGGTCTGAAGGGGCACAGAAGTGTGGGTGGAATCCGAGCCAGTTTGTACAATGGATGCCCGTTGGATAGTGTGGTGGCATTAATCGCGTTCATGCAGGATTTTGAGGCCCGACATGCCTGAATCATGCTTTTTGGTAACGAAGGCCTGAAGTGAGTGAAGTTTGGCCCCCAATCATGGTGGTCGTTGGTATCGCGATGCTGCAGGGTGCCCGCCATGCTCATATCGATGCGATTGAAAGGGCGGCCAACGAGTTGTCAATGGTGATTGAAACCGTCGAATTGCGAACGGTCGAAGATTTACAACAGCAAGCAATTGATGCCCTGATGCTTCCCGGCGGAGAGAGCACAGTGATGCGTTTACGCGGTAACGATGAGGTCAGTTGTCTTCTTCCAGCCTTGTTTGACTGGATGCGCGAAAACGAATCTCGCCCGGTTCTGGCCACTTGTGCTGGTGCCATTCTTCTGGCCGACCCTCAAGATGGTGGCGAACCCTTGGTCGATGCCGAGATTGATCGCAATGCCTTCGGCGGTCAAGCAGATTCGTTTGAATCAGCCCTAGATTGTGGATTTCCAGGCATCTTCATTCGAGCCCCTCGCTTTGGCGAAGTTCGTGACTCAGTCGAATGCACACTTTCTGGTGAAGTGGTTGGGGTGCGAAAAGGTAATCGAATCGCACTCACATTCCACCCTGAACTCAGTGAAGATACCCGCTACCATCGCATGCTACTGGAGGCCTGTGCATGATTGAATTGCCATCTATGGATGAAGCCGAAGGGTGTATTCAATGTCAAATGGGGAGCAAACTCGTTTTGTTCGTCACTGGGCATTGTCACTGGATGTGCGATTACTGCCCACTGTCGGAGAATCGTCGTGAAATAGATTTCATGTATGCCAATGAACGTCGAGTCGACATCGGTGATTGGGCGCCTGTTCTCGAAGAAGGTCGCGCCATGAATGCCACCGGAACCGGCATTACTGGAGGTGATCCAATGATGGCTGCAGAGAGGAGTATGGAAGCCTGTCGAGAATTGAAGAAAGAATTCGGACCATCCCACCACATCCACTTGTACACCAGTATCCCTTTCAAACCAGAAGTCGCTCAACAATTGGCTGAAGCCGGGCTAGATGAAATTCGATTTCACCTTCTCAATTTAGAGTACGATCGCTATGTGCCAACCATGCAAGCTTGTCGAGATGCTGGGTTGTTCGTCGGTATTGAATTACCATGCGAACCCGATCAAGAAGAGCGGTTGCATCAACTCATCGAAGAGATGCGAAATGGGCCCGCCCTTTTCCTCAACCTGAATGAATTGGAAATCACTGTCGGTAACTTCGACAATATGGAAGTTCGAGGATTCAACCTTTCAACTGAAATCACCGCAGGGGCAGAAGGATCTGGTGAACTTGCCAGAGCCTTGCATGCAAAAGTCACACCGGATTATGGATTCATGGTCAAGTACTGCACCGCATCATACAAGGATTCAGGCCAGCTTCGTCGTCGATTTATACGCCGGGGCGAACATACCATTTCACCCCATGAACAGTTGACTGAAGACGGAACCATCATCTTCGGTTCCATTTGGTGTTCCGATGAAGACGCAGATGGTTGGATCAAAG
>JAPKEY010000199.1 GCA_028821815.1 Candidatus Poseidoniales archaeon
TTCACCCGCTGCCATCCAAGACGATGTCGATTGGGATACAGAATCGGATTCCACTCCTATATCAACAGATGAACCCAGCTCCAAAGCCACTACCGCAGCAACCCCGACAAATGCAGCAACCCTGAAGAAAATGAAGAAACCTGTACTGGTTCAATTGGCGAAATTACGCAAGGTTTCCAGTAGCGGCACGAAAGCTGACATCATCACACGACTGCTTGCCTAGGGTGAATTCTTGCCATCGCTTTGATATGCCCTATTCGGCCCCATAGGGGCCGTAGGAGGGGGGTACATGGCCATGCTCAACATTATTGTCGGCGATGGAGAAACCCATGAATACGCCACAGGTATCACCGCCGGTGAAGTCATTCACAATGTTCATGGCCGTAAATCCGGTGCTGTTGCAGCACTTGTTGACGGTGTCGAACGTGACATGAGCCACGAACTTTCAGATGGCCAATCTGTATTACCTATTGTAGGCGAATCTGAAGGGGGCTTGTACATCCTACGGCATTCTTGTGCCCATCTTTTGGCTCAAGCGATTGTCGAATTTTACCCCAATGCAAAACCAACGATTGGACCCCCCATCGAGAATGGTTTCTACTATGATTTCCACATGGATCCTCTTTCCGATGAGGATTTGCGGGCGATTGAAAAACGCATGAAGGAATTGGTTAGGGCCAATATCAAGGTTGAGCGAGAAGAGCACGACAATGCATCACTTCGAAGCATGTTTGCCAACAACCCATTCAAGATTGAAATCATGGATGACAAGATTGGCGAAGGTGCCGGCTCCTCCGTATATCGGCAAGGCGACTTCGTTGACCTATGCCGCGGCCCTCATGTTCCAACCACGGCCATGTTGCGCTGGTTCAAACTGACCAGCACCAGTACATGCTACTGGAAGGCCGATTCCACACGTGAATCTCTGGTCCGAATCTACGGCTGGTGTTTCGCGACCAAAGATGCTTTGAAAAATTACGAGACACAGATGCGTGAGGCAGCCAAACGGGACCACCGCAAGTTGGGCAAGGATTTGCAACTCTTCCATATTGACGAAATGGTGGGTCAAGGCCTCATTCTTTGGACACCTCGCGGTTCAGTGGTGCGCAATGAACTACAGGATTTCATCTCTAGTCATCTGCGCAGACAGGGCTACAGCCAGGTATACACACCACACATTGGCAAACTCGATTTGTATCGTACCAGCGGTCACTATCCGTACTACCAGGAGAGTCAATACCCACCTCTTGTCGAGCGCGACCTGATGTCCAAATTGGCCAGCGAAGGCTGTTCATGCGGTGAATTATCGAATCGAATGGAGGAAGGTGAAATCGATGGTTATCTGTTGAAGCCGATGAACTGCCCACATCATATTCGACTCTATGCGAGCCAGCCTCGCTCATATCGAGACCTTCCGCTTCGCCTCGCCGAATTTGGAACCGTGTATCGCTGGGAACAATCAGGAGAAATCTCTGGTCTGACGCGGGTTCGAGGATTTACGCAGGACGATGCCCACCTGTTTGTTACTGAAGATCAAATTGCCGAGGAGGTCCTCGGCTGTATCGAGTTGGTCCAAGTGATATTTGGAACCCTTGGAATGAATGACTATCGCGTGCGCGTGGGCCTACGCGGCCCAGACTCTAGCAAGTATGTTGGTGAACCTGAAAAGTGGGATCGAGCCGAACAAGCCTGCCGAGATGCAGCGGCATCTTTGGGAGTTCCATTTACAGAAGAAGAGGGTGAGGCTGCCTTCTATGGTCCAAAGATTGACTTCGTAGTCCGAGATGTCATTGGACGCGAATGGCAATTGGGTACAGTTCAGGTGGATTACAATCTGCCCGAAAGATTCGACTTATCCTATGTGGGTACAGATGGTGAAAAGCATCGTCCCGTGATGATTCATCGTGCCCCATTCGGTAGCATGGAGAGATTTTGCGGCGTTCTCATCGAGCACTTTGGTGGCATGTTCCCAACCTGGCTATCACCGACTCAGGCCCACATCCTGACAATTTCAGAGAAGCACATCGATTATGCCAATCATGTCGGAAAAGCCCTACGTGAGGCCGATGTTCGTATCGAAATGGACACGGGTGATGATACGATTGGCAAGAAGTTGCGAACCCACCGTGCGATGCGCCCAGCGTATCTACTCATCCTTGGAGATGAGGAAGCCAGCAGTGGTACAGTTTCCTACATGGGTCCAGACCGTGAACAGGTCAATGGCGTGGCTCTCGCTGACTTTGTCGCAAGTATTCAGGCTGAGATTTCCAGCCGTTCTGCGTGATTAGTCCCTGCGACCTATCATTGCAGCGCCCATTAGTGAAAGCACCCCAAGCAGGGCTGTGAAGCCAGGTAGTAGTGTGGGGTTCTCATCACTGTAAGCATCTGCCGAGGTAGAGTGCAGGCGAACATGTGTCCAGTCTCCACTGGTGTTGCCTCCGACCATGATTGTGTCTCCATCGGTCAGTGTACCCGAAGCATCCTCATCGACGAATACGATTCCAGTATAGTTCTCTAAATCTGTTTCTGCAGCTTCAAGATTAGCCATTGCATCAACAAGACTGACACTCATCAGGTTTTCATCACAAGTGAGTGTTGTCGCACCCATCTCATCATCTTCTTCTGAGCAATCCGCGAGCACAACGCTGTAGTCATCAAGGTCACCTGCAAAGGCGAATTCAGCATCGGCTACAACTTTCCAAATGCGAACTGACGCATCATCCTGCTCCTCTACTCCCTCGTCAGAGCCATCACCGCAGTCGTC
>JAPKEY010000200.1 GCA_028821815.1 Candidatus Poseidoniales archaeon
TCGCGGAGAGCGGGTTGGGATCGTCGGCCCCAATGGCGCTGGAAAATCGACCCTTTTGAAAATCATTGTTGGTCGCTTGAGACCCAGTCAGGGCCAAATTAGATTGTTTGGAACTGATCCATTCAAGAATCCAGCTCCCTATCATCGACTGGGTTATGTTAGTGAATCAGAGAAGTTGTATGATTGGATGACGGGACTCGATTTCGTTACCACATTGGCGCGTTTACATGGCATGACTCGAGATGAAGCAAAGGCTCGAGCTGAGCACGTCCTTGACTTCGTAGGCTTGTCTGATGTTGGCAACAAAGAGATTGGCAAGTACAGCAAGGGCATGCGCCAGCGGGTCAAAATCGCTCACGCGTTAGTCAACGATCCCGATTTGATTGTGCTCGATGAACCTCTACAGGGTTGCGACCCATTGGCACGAACGACAATTATGAATGTCATTAGGGAGTTGGGTGCGATGGGTAAGACCATCCTTGTCACCAGCCATATTCTCTCTGAAATCGAGCGTATCACTGAGCAAATTGTTATTCTCCACAACGGTCGCCTGTTGGCCCTTGGAAACCTGCATTCGATTCGTGAATTACTCGATCATATCCCACATAGAATTCTGTTGCGAACACCCGATCCACGTAATCTCGGCCGAACCGTGCTTCCACACCCTTCCGTCTATGGGGTTCGTTTCCCCACTCCAGAGGAATTGATTATTGAAACCAACAGTCTTTCTGATGTCCACCAAGATTTACCTCGCCTCATCATTGAATCTGGTGTTGAGGTTACTGCCATTGAAAACCCGGATGACAATTTACAATCTTTGCTCGGTTACCTGATTGGAGGACGTTCCTGATGCAACCAATCACCCCTCCCCCCGGCTCGCCCAAACGAAACCTTTCGGAAACCGTATGGACAAAGTTAGATCGAAAAGCGACAGCTATCGCCGAGTTTACCATGCGACAATATCGCAAGAAACGCTCAACCTGGACTGTCGGGGCAGTTGGCGTTCTTCTCGTAATCATCGTCTTGCTCTTCTACATCGATGCGATGAGTGAAGGATTCGAATCGGTGGATAACGATGGAGATGGCCTCATCGATGAAGACCCCTCTTCTTGGACGGATTGGGAGAACTCACAATACGCGAATCGTTCGATTAGTGGGCCGATGTCCGATGATGATGGAGATTGTTTAGGTCTAGAACCATGGATGCAAGATACTGGTAATCAAGATGGTGTTGATTGCAACGTCGTGTATAGTTATGATCGGAATGGGATGGTGACATCCGTTAGTTCAGATATGAATGTAGATGAAGATCCTAACGAGAGCGAATTCCTTGAAGAAGCGTCGCACCGTGCTTTCCTTCTTGGGTTTGGGAAATTTGGCTTTCTCTTCATCTTAGGGATATTTGTCCCCCTCTTCCTCGCAACTGGATTGATTCGAGATGAGATGGATTCAGGCACCCTGCATTATTTGGTCGGCAAACCGATTGCAAGGGCTGAGATTCTGATGTACCGTCTGCTTGGCTTCGTTGGTTTAGCTTGGCCTTACTTCGCAGGTCTCTTTGTTCTGTCAGCACTTGTGACCGGTTTCTTTGGACCTGGTGAATCAATCTACAGATTCTCTGATTTGGGCATCTGGTTTGGAATTCTCATTGCCACATTCCTCACCGTTCTTGCCTATGCTGCAGTGTTCATCACCTTCGGTATCGTCGCAGGTCGTTTTGGTGTTCTTGTGGCACTTTTATTTGCTGTGTGGGAATTCTTCATGATGTTCTTAGCGATGATTGGGGTTACGCGGGAAATGGGCCTCGCCTCGATGTCGATTTCGTTTTGGGGCTCTGAAATCATCAATTCCACCGCTTGGCTGGTTTGGGGGGATTACGCGATGATGTCAGGTCAAACCACAGCGATTGATATTGCTCTATGGACAGTTTGGTATAGCCCATTCCCGACAACCTCACCTCTCCTCAACATGGTGGTTTCAATAGTCGTCTTACTCATCATCACCGCGTTGTTTGTATTGATTGGTCAATCATCATTCAAGAAACGTGAACTTAACTGAGGTCATCCTATGGAGAAAACCCCCCCGTCTACATTTGGTGGGGACCTTTCATCGCTTTGGCGATTGGATACCCTGCCCCCTTTGCGCCGCCTGTCTTGGTGGTGGTGGTGGTGGCTGATCGTTCTGCCCGATGCTGAGAATCCAAAACGGAGTCGCCAACTGATGGTTTTGTGGTCGACAAAAGATGCACCTCATGTCCGAGTCAACGACCACGATTGGAATCCTGAAGGTCGGTTCCATATCGATAGTGATGGTAGACACACGTTGCCCGGGATGGTATGTGCGTGGTGGTATGATGGCAAAGATATGCACGAACCTTATCTGATGCGCGAGGCCCGAATTGCCGCAATGGATGGCCAACACCCTGATTGGCCAGGGTCTGGTGAATTCTCAGGTTCAGGTGCAATTGTACCCATCACAGATGACGATTTGTCGATGGGTATGGCTGATGATGGCAGCCACTTTTGGCTTCGGTGCAAAGGTGATGATTCAGCGGTTGAAAACGGTGCCCCCAAAGCATTTGATCTGAAGATTACACCTTGGACCAAAGCAGCATCTTCTGCCGCTTATTCTAACAATGTATTCGGTAACAATATGGGGTATGACATCATCCGCCTTCATGCGTGTAAATGTGAAGGAATGGTCGACGAAACCAGTGTGAAAGGAAGT
>JAPKEY010000022.1 GCA_028821815.1 Candidatus Poseidoniales archaeon
GCTCAGGGACCCTCAGTCCATGCTTGGACATACGCATCATATTTCGATGCTCTTTGCGAACCCAAACGTTGACCAGTTCGTGATGACGGCGGCGCAATCCTCCGAATCTTGGATCCCCCTCAATATACTGCATCAGCCCCTTGAATACAGCATTGCTCGTGTGGAAAATCTTCACTGCAGCAACACCATTCAGAGTTGTTGCGTGGAAAACATGTGCTTCCTTGCCTCGGGCAATTGGCCAATCCAGTGTATCAATGTGGCCTTGTTGCATCAATTTGTACACAGCGAGAAGTGTACGTTGATCGAAAACTTGGTCAAATACTCGACGATCGACCCACTCAAACTTGCCTGTGCCGAGGACGCCTTGCAATTTGTGCTCGATTTTTTTGAACATCACAGCATATTTTTTCTCATTCATCCAAGACCAAGAATCTTGTTTCTTGTCCATCTCTGAATGAAGATCTAGTTCGGCTTCTTCGGCATTCCATTTCTCTTCAGCTAATGCAATATTTTCTGCTTCGATGGAAAGTTCAACTTCAGTCGGGTCAGCATCTAGGTCTACTTCACTAGACTCGTCCAATTCAGTCCAATCTCGAGAGTCGCCTTCGCGACGAGCCTTACGGCGTCGCGCGATTTTTTCACCTCCTTATGCCGGTCCGAACAGGCTGTCGATGTCGTCATCGGTTACGTCATCTAATGGCTCTGGTTCAGCCGCAGGTGCAGCTTCGGGTTCAGCCGCAACGGTTTCTTCTGCATTCTCTTCGGTTTCTTCTGCCTCTTCGACAATCTCTTCTGCTTCTGCCAAGTCGGGTTCGTCTTGAGTATCGCCGCCACCAAATATTCCAGCATCGTCGAGATCCTCCCAAGTATCATTTCCGGTACCGAACACATCAACGATTTCAGGTAGAACACCTTTTCGTGATAGATAGAGTGATTGTGTCTTGGTATATCGCTTCTTAACATCAGCTTTGGCATCTTGAAAATCCCAAGGTTGAACGACGATTAGATCGCCCTCTCGCACCCATTGTCGGCGTCGCATCTTTCCAGGGATTCGTGCCAAGCGTGTTTCGCCATCCGCACAGACGACACGGACTCTACGACCCCCGAGAATTTGGTCTGCAATGGCAAACATCTCGTTGATTCGTTTTTTGGGAAGTGGGACTCTGATTTTGTCGCTAGAGTCGCCTTCAAGCTGCGCAAGCAACTCCTGGTCAACTGTTTCCTCTCGACGTCGTCCCATGGTAACAACCCGCCGAATCGACCGCCCTACATAAACACGGAGGCGCCAAAGAAGGGCTGCGTTACAGGGATTTAGTTCAGCCGAACAAAGCCAAGGCCGCATCGTGAGCAGCCGATGCGAGGACATCGGCTAAGATTCCAAATCCAAAGACGATTGCGCCCATGGTACAGAACATGATGGCAATCCGAATCATTGGTGCACGTGAAAGACGCAAGTTTCGATCGGTTTCATCATAGAACATTACAACACATATTCGCAAATAATAGAACAATGAAATTGCACTGTTGATGAAAATCAGAATAGCCAGCCAGAAGACCCAAGACAACGAATCCATGGTCTCTGAGAGACTGGAACCAGCCACATCCCCAACCGTACTGGAAATTATGCCACTGACCATCATCAACTTCGATAAGAATCCAGCCAACGGTGGAACACCAGCAAGAGCCAGCATGAAAATCATCATCGAGATGGCAATCAATGGATCACGGCGTGCAAGTCCATGATAATGCTCGAGTTCATGGCCCCGACCTTCACACTCTAACAACGCAATGACAAGGAAAGCCCCGAGTTTGAAAGTGACCAAAACAGCAAGATGGAATATGATGGCGGTAGCAATCAATTCGCTTCCTTCACCGGGACCTAGCGCACCGATGGCTGCGATACCTGCGAGGATGTACCCTGCATGTGCGACGCTGGAATAGGCGAGCATTCGCTTCGGATTGCGGCTACCCAATGCTGCGAGATTGCCCCAGGTCATGGTAATCGCTGCAATCACTCCAATCAGAATGGTCCATTCGCTACCATCATCAGCCAGTGTGATACCGATAAGCACGCGCATTAGAGCAACGAATCCCATCGCTTTACTCGCAGTTGCTAGAACACCAGCTACTGGTCCACTGGCACCTGAATAGGCATCAGGTGTTGCGAAGTGGAAGGGGACTGCACTGACTTTGAAACCGAAAGCAACCAACATCATGCCGAGACCGATTGTGGCCATTCCATTCGGACCGTCAGCCCATGATGATCTCAGGCTGGAAATTGAAAGGTCACCATTCCAAATGTATAGCATTGAAATTCCATAGAGACCGATAGCGCTGGCAACACTGCCGACGATGAAATATTTCACACCAGCTTCAGGTCCAATTTGAGTTTCCTTATTGAATGAAACCAAGACATAAGAGGCCATGCTCGCCAATTCCAATCCTACAAAGAGCATGAACAGATTTGCGGAAAGGGCAACAGTCGACATCCCAAGTGCAACCATGAGGACAAGCAATGCGAAATCGACTTGACGGCGATTGTTCAGTAGACGATGTAAGCGACGACTCTCAACTACCTCATCGCGTTGTGTCTTGAGCGCAATGCGATGGTGGGGGGTTGCAGGGAGGCGGTCCCAATTGGCAATGACTGCGAGAAGTAGTGCTGCTGTGAAAATCATCCCCATCAAGCGACTGAAGGCATCAATCTGTAGAATCATGGAACCATCTGAACACCATTCTGGACCAGCTCTAGCGACACCATCTCTGATTGCCACACACGATTCAGTGACTCCGATTTCACCCATCTGACTCAAGAGAGCAGTGATGAATGATGCGAAAAGTGTGAACGCAGCAATTGCCGATGGAAGGCGAGGATCACTGGTGAATGCAAATCGCTTACCCCCGATGAAGTAGGGGATACGCCAGGCCTTCCCGGGTACTGGGAGGCGGAAGGTTGCCTTGCCAAGGTTGGGAACAATAATTATCGCGACTATGCCGAGTAGAAGTATCCACTCTGGAATCAGCGTACTAGCCATATTCACACTACTAAACAGTGCACCTAGATTCATGGATTCACCTCCGGTGGATAAATGGCATTCTCAACCAAGAGAGTGGCCCAATCGGACATCATCTCGAACATTCCAAAGAAGTCTGGATAGATACCGTAAATCACAGCGAGAACGCCGAGAATGAGCATCCCGGTGTTCTCATGCCACGTGATGTCGCGTGGTTCTTCATCGTGCATTGTAGGTGGCAATTGCGCCTCTCCACCTCCTTCGAAGATGGTTCGCTGCATACTCCATAGGTAGTAGGTTGCCGTTACAATGAGTGTGACTGCTGGCAAGAGGACCCACCAACCGAAGGCCATGTAGAAGGCGATAAGGATGGCTACTTCGGCGACGAAGCCAGCCATCAAAGGCAAACCAAGGCTACCCATCCAACCGACCATCATGTGTGCACTCATCCATGGACTGTGATGTGCTAAGCCGCGCATCGAATCGATCTCTAGTGTGTGATAGTGATGCTTGAATGAACCACAAACTGCGAACAGCAGCGGACTGATGATTCCGTGCGCGAACATCATGAAGATGGCGCCCGCAATACCAAGAGGTTGTAATGTGGCCACACCGAGGAAAATTAGACCCATATGGCTGACTGAAGAATAAGCGACCATGCGTTTGAGGTTCACCTGTCCAAGGCATACCACTGCGCCATAGACTAGGCTGACCATTCCCAAAACGATGAGAAGCGTTTGGAATTCGATGACTTGGTCAGGGAAGAGTGTGACACCGAGTCGGAGGAATCCATATGCGCCCATCTTCAACATGACACCGGCCAGCAACATTGAGCCTGCTGTCGGGGCCTGTACGTGAGCATCGGGCAACCAAGTGTGTACTGGAACACTCGGCATTTTTGTTGCAAATCCAATCAACATCAACAGGAAGACAATACTACGCAAACCCTCTGCTTCGATGAAATTCGTACTCGTATCCATCAGTACGAAATCAAATGATTTACCAGTAATATTCCCAACCCAACTCGCATCATTGTTGAAGTACATTACAAGGATACCTGCAAGCATGAATACGCTGGCTGCGAATGTGTAGATGAAGAACTTCTGTGCTGCGTATCGGCGATCTTCCCCGCCCCACATCAGAATCAGGAAGAACATTGGAATCAATGTCAATTCCCAAAAGACGTAGAAGACAAACAAATCAAGGCTGACGAAGACACCAATGAGGGCACCCTCCATCATCAGGATGAGACTGTGGAAATAGGCACCCTTCTTGGCATCCCACTCGACAACCATAGAAATTGGAATCAGTAGGGTTGTAAGCCAAACCATTGGGAATGAAAGCGCGTCAATACCAACATGCCATGAGACACCGATACTGCTAATCAGAGTGCATGATCCTGTGCTCACTGCACCGATTTCACAATTCTGATAGAGGTATTCGCCCCAGGCTAATCCAAATTTCTCTTCAAGGCCAATGAATGTGGCCAAGACAAACATCAGCAAAGCGATTCCAAGGTTGGTGTAGCGAATGGGATTCGCCAGCATCTCACGTCTCTCATCATTACCCAACCAATGAACGAGCATGAGCAAGAGAGCTCCGGTAATAGGCAATAGTATGAGAACGGTCAGAGGATTTCCTAGCATGGTAATGTATTCTGTAATTTCCACTCAGGCCACCCCCCATAGAATACCAACAATAACCAGCATGCCCACTGTTGCCATGAGCAGGTAGTCACTAGCCCGACCTGTTGTGAATTGACGCAACCATGTACTGGTCGATTGACTGCCTGATTCGATGCCTTTGATGGCACCATCAACCCAATTCTTGTCAATCCAAGCGCAGATTGTCGCCAAAGGCATGATTGTTCTGGAAATCACCCATTCGTAGGCGTCATCGATGTAGAGGCGGTTGTGCAAAGCGGTGGCAAATCCTCCAGTTGCGAGATCTCCGACATCAGTGTGTCCAACACTACCAGAATAACTGATGAGCCAATTTGTGAGTGGGGTGGCCTCTTCTCCGTCGGCTAGTCGGCCACCGTGCATACGAGCAGCAATAAACGGACCCAATCCTGCCGATAGCAAAATGGCGGTCCAACCAACAATCTTCAACAAATTCTCTTCAGGTAAGAAAGCATGTTCCAATTCGTGAAGGATAGCATCAATGGGATGAGCGAGCAACTCACCAAACGGTTCGTAGTGATAGGGTTCAGCCAACCAATGCACAAAATTACCACAGGCAAGAATAAATCCGCTGAAGGCGGTGACAATCGATAGGACAACGAGTGGTGTTTTGATCCACTGTGTGTCTTCATGGACATGCTCAACAACATCACTCTTCGGCTTTCCTGCAAACGTCATGAACCACATTCGCGACATGTAGAAACCAGTCATGCCGGCGGTGGCGAGAACAAGGATGGCTGGGAAGAGAATCATCTCACCGCCGTGTGCATAGACATTCCATGCCTGTCCTACAATGCCTTCCTTAGACCAGAATCCACCGATTAGGGGGATGCCAATGATTGACATTGAGCCGAGCATCATGGCGATACTGGTAACTGGCATCTTGCTAGCCAATCCGCCCATGTTGCGCATGTCTTGTGGGTCGAAATCGTGGTGATCCCCATCATCATGCCCATGTGCATGATCATGTGCGTGGTGCATCTCATGAATGACCGAACCCGAAGCCATGAACAGCATACCTTTGGCCATGGCGTGATTGAATAGATGGAAGAGGGATGCACCAAAGGCAACCGTTGCTAGGTGATGATAACCTTCATTTGCAAACCAACAAGCGGCACCTAATCCTGTGAAGATGTAGGCTAGTTGACTCATTGTCGAATAAGCCAAAACTCGTTTGATATCGTTGGCTACAAATGCGATAAATGCAGCCATGCAGGCGGTGATTCCACCAATCCAGGCGATGAGCATCGCGAGATCAGAGAGGTCGCCCTCAAAGTGAGGTTCGCTGAATAATGGGAACATACGCGCAACCAGATAGAGGCCTGCATTGACCATTGTCGCTGCATGAATCAGAGCTGAGACAGGGGTGGGGCCTTCCATCGCATCGGGTAGCCAAACGTGAAGTGGGAACTGGGCAGATTTACCCACACAACCGATGAACATGAAGAATAGTGGCCACTGAAGATCGACGCCATGTACAGCACCACCCAATGTGGGGTCACCAAAAATGACAGCGAACTCAAGGCTGTGATACAAATCATACAGCATGAACAAGCCGACCATGAGGAATACATCACCCACACGCGTAGTGAGGAAGGCCTTCTTCGCAGCGGCTGCTGCACTGGGTTTTTCCCAATAAAATCCAATCAGTAAATAGGAACACAATCCCATAATTTCCCAGAAAATAAACAACCACAGGAAACTGTCCGCCAGTACCATGCCGAACATACCCATACTGAATAGAACGAACTCGGCGAAGAAGCGGTGGTTTCGGTCCTCGTTAATGGGGTCAGTGTTCATGTAACCAATGGCAAACCAGCAGATGAGGAAGCAAAGGAATGCTGCAACAAATAGAACCACAAGTGAAACGCTGTCGATCCATAATCCAAAACTCAATGTCGAAGTCCCGAGAAGTGTAGCACCGTCAAAAATTTCAAACTGAATCCAATCAAATATCACACCTTGAGATAATACTCCAGCATCATCTTCAAATTGCGATAATTTTTCATTACCCATGTAGAACTCAATGATGAGCCAAACGGTGAGTGATAACGTAATGGCCAGTCCCGCCAAAGCCACTATCCCGCCTTCTTTCAGTTGGTTCTTCCACCAATCTTCACCTTTGGATAATTGACCCAAAATCAGAATCGCAGGGAATATCACAAGTGGTACAGCTACAATGAGGAATGCACTCTCCATCGCATCAAATTCCAGTAAATGTCGAATAACAGGGAAGAATATCATCAAGCCGACAGGCAAGAGAAGATTCCATTCTGATTTGCTATGTTCACCCATACATCTCACCTCCTCAATGCTTTAGCAGCGTAACCTCATCCAATGAAATCGTGCCACGTTGGCTGTACAAGGCCAAGAATATGGCCAATCCAACAGCCACTTCAGCAGCTGCAATTGCAATTGCAATTGAAGTGTAAACCCAGCCATCAATATTTTCCCAGTGAGCCGCCCCTGCAACAAAGTTGAGGTTGACTGCATTGAGCATGATTTCGATACACATCAGGACGATGATGGCATTCTTGCGCGTGAATACACCAACCAATCCAATGCAGAATAGGAAGGCGCCCAAACCGGCAATCCAACTGGGCTCAATCATTCCTCTTCACCTCCGTGAAGTTCCCACATGAGGTTGATTTTGCGTTCGTCTCGAACCAGATACGATGCACCAGCCATGGCCATAGTGAGAAGAGCGCCGAGAACGACCAGAGTGAAGGCCCAATCATCGAGAACTGCTGTTGCGAATTCCAGTGTGGTCATGCTATCAGAACCGGTGACTGGAGTCCAGTTTGCAGGATCCATCATGACTGAGAGCAACACGCCAAGCAAACCGATAATGCCGAGGCGAGCGAAGGTGCTGATGAGTCTCATTCAAAATCCTCCTCCATGATTTGGCGGCGGGATAACATCACACCAAAGGCGAAGACCAGCATGACGCTGCCCAGGTAAACCAGAATCTGAATCGCGGCTAACATCTCAGCATTGGCCATCAAGAATACGCCTGCTACCGCAAAGAAGCACATGATCAGGGCCAGCATAGAATGGGCGACACGATTAGAGTAAACCGTCCCCAATGCACCACCGATGGCAATGACTGACAAAATTCCAAAGGATATGCCTTCAACAGAACCGAAAATATCCCCAATGGGATCCATGATTAGCCCGGGTAATTCCATGTTCAAGCCTCCGATTTAGCTGCCCTTGCAGCGGCTTTCTCGGCCTTCTTTCGAGCCTGATCTGCTCGCTTTGCCAATTCGATGTCAACCGCTTCTGCATGTTGTACGGGAAGGACTCGGGTACGATCTGCATCGAACCAGAGGTCCTCTCGTGTAAAGCCGGACATTCCATCGTATTCATTGGTCATGAAGAATGAATTGAATGGACAGGATTCCATGCACAATCCGCAGAACATGCAACGTCCAATATCGATGCGTCCTGAGACAATATCGACCTCTGCACCAACTAATTCGCCGGCGGCAACATCCTCAACTGAACCTGATGTATTCCATCGAACACTGATGGTGTCCCCTGCTAGATTGATGACTTCGCCAAATTCATACTCCTCAGGTGGAGCTTCATGAGACGTTGAAAGTTGAAAATTTTCTGCGGCGTCCTCACTACCTTCAATGCGGCGCGCGGCCATTCCACCAACTTCAAGATCGACACCAAATCCGTGATCTTCATCACCTTCTTCAGTCATATCCAGCACGTTTACACGCGTTTCAGTTTCCATGTGCAAGCAATCATTTGGACAAATTCGAACACAAGCCTTGCAGGCAGTGCACGTTTCCCATATGACACCAATTCGTCCATTGTAATTACCTGGAACAAACAACCAAGGTTCCATTTCCTCAAGACGTTCGTACGGATACATTACAGTAACCGGACGCTCAAAGTATGGGAACAATTCAGTCGTCTCGCGATCGGGTGCATAGGTCTGGCCGATGACCGGGTGCGCCTGTGCAGTATACATCTCGCGTTCCTTATCTGACAGGAGATTTGCTTCCTGTCCATGGTAAGGTCCGCTCGTACCGTGAGATTGTAAAAACTTGGAACGACCAATGATGGGGAATGTTCGCAGTGCCGCCTTGAGTGTAATCCACATTGGACGAACGACGAGGTTGCGGAAATTTGGGGTTGCGTGCTTGTGATAGGCCATATTCATCACTCCCTGTTTTGGCCTGGACGGGCCGCGTCAACTGTCTGTACACTGAATGGGCGTGTTTGGGCTTCAAGCGCTTCAGGATTTTCATCTATCGATAGCAAGATGAACAATGCGAGGCTAATCGATGTGATTAGGATTGGAATCAGAAGCGGCCACTCACCGTTGATGCCATCGTATACCCACAGGCGCAGAGCGGTTGCTATAGCAAGATTAACCAAACTCAATGGTAGAAGCCATCGCCAGCCAAATTCGAGAATTTGGTCTGTACGGACACGAGGCAGTGCTGCACGGAACCACACGAAGAAGACAAACATGAACCAAGCCTTGAGGAAGACCCAGGTGATATGTGGGACATAGTGGATGAATGGGATTGTATCTTCGAACGGTGCCTCCCAGCCTCCAAGGAAGAAGTGTGCAAACAGCAAGCATGCTGCATATGTGCGCAAATATTCTGATGCGAACATCAGGCCCCAGCGCATACCACCGTATTCTGTCCACCAGCCTTCGACCAATTCAGCCTCTGCCTCGGGCATATCGAATGGGATTCGTTCGACCTCAGCAACCATGACAACGAGGAACAAGACACCACCCAATGGCAAGAGGAATATGTTCCAGACCCCACTGTCTGCTTGGAATTCAATGACTTCTATTAGATTGAATGAACCTGAAAGTACAACTACACTGAGGACTGTTACAAGAAGCGGGATTTCATAGGCAGTGAGTTGAGCAGCTGAACGAATTCCACCAAGAAGTGTGTACTTATTGTTGGATGCCCAGCCTGCAAAGAATACCCCGAGGGGTGCAACGCTGAATACGGCCATCAAAAAGAGAATGGACATCTCAGAATTGTTCGAATAGAAATTTGGGCTCAATGGAATGAATGTGAAGCACATCACAGTGGTTGCAATAATCAGGAATGGTGCGATCTCAAACACAAATCGATCGGCTTTCTCAGGGACCATGTGTTCCTTGGTCAGAAACTTCATGCCATCAGCCAAATTCTGGAAGAAACCTGGAAGTAGCCACCATACACCATGATATGAGCGGTTGTTGACACGCCTTACAGCCTCAAGTTCGTGATCGTTGCCTGCAAATTCATTGAGCAACTTGTTGACCATCCCGACTGGAACACCGGTTCCAAATGGCAATTGATTCCACCATTCCCCCGCAGTCACACCATTTTCACCGACCCACAAACTTCGTAGAGAGGTTCGGGCGCCACGGCGATCCATGAATCGCCCCAACAATTTACGCTCCATCCAAAGTAAGACTAGGAGTGTGGTCATAATTCCACCAAATACCATAACGCACATGATGAATTCTGTCAGGAAATTGGATACACTGTCTGTGTATTCCCAATGGCGTGACATTCCAATCGTGTTCTCTGAAATGAAATCCGTTGCAGCACCGACCCAGTCGCGAATGGTGAGAACGTCTTCAGTTGCCATGAATATCACCTATCCGTTTCTCCAATGCAAGGGTCAAATGAACCCATAATCGCAGGAATGTCAGCAATTTTGTAACCAATCATGCACTTACTAGCATAGGGGATTGTGATGAACATCGGGCTTCGAATAGATACTCTGTATGGATGCTTTCCACGCTCATCCCCCCCACCGACGAGATAGAACATCGATTCACCTCGGCTGTCCTCAAAGTGGTGGTATCCAGTTTGTCCTTCAGCTGCTCGTGCAGGCGCTTTGGCAATGATTGCGGGATCTCCAGATTGATAGTGTGTATCGGCGCCACCAGGCATCTTGTCAAGACCTTCGAGAACCATCAAGGCACTCTGCCTCATTTCTTCTACACGCACACGATAGCGGTCATAACAATCGCTCCCTTTGATGGAAGGGCGTTCAACTGACGGTTCCCAATCCAATTCGTCATAAATCGAGTAGGGATGTGCCCAACGCACATCGTAATTGTGACCTGCAGCACGAACGTTTGGGCCACTGACACCGTGGTTGATCATTTCCTCTGCCTTCGCATAACCCACACCCTGGGTGCGAATGAGGAAAATCGTGCTTTCATCAAGAAGAGCTTCGTATTCTTGGATTCGATCGAGGAAGAGCTTGAGTTTAGCTCGGCAGCGCAGTGCGAAGCCAATTGGTAAATCTCGCTTGACACCTCCCACACGTGGGAAATTGTAGTGCATTCGGGAACCACCGAGTTCCTGTAGTAAATCCATCATCATTTCACGTTCGCGCAAACACCAGACCATGCCTGTCAAGTTCCCAACATCAGGGCAATATGCGCCCAACCACATCAGGTGGCTGGCAATACGTTGCAATTCAACAGCAACCATGCGGATGTATTCTGCACGTTCTGGAACTTCGACCTCAAGAAGGTCCTCTGCAGCGTAGATGTATGCATGTGACCAAGTGTTGGCGCTGGCGTAGCAAAGACGATCACAATAGGTTGTGATTTGTGTGAAATCACGCGCTTCACAAATCTTCTCTACACCACGATGGATGTATCCAAGATCAGGCTCGGTATCGACAACTGTCTCACCATCAACCTTGACTTTGAGGGTCCACAATCCATGTGTCATGGGGTGTTGAGGCCCCATTGAAATCCACATTTCTGCCATTACTTCACCCTCCCAGAATCTTCGGGCTTTCTTCCAAAGCCCTGTGGATCATCATACATCTCATTGAAGTCGTGGTATCGCAACTTGTGTTGCTTCTGTAGTGGATGATATCCAGTGGGGGAATCATGTGGTAGAAGGACGCGGCGCATTCCAACGTGGCCATCAAAATCGATACCGACCAAATCCCATGTTTCTTTTTCGTTCCAATCAGCGCCAACCCAAATATCCGCCACGCTTGGGACGCTGGGCTCGCGAGTGTCTGGAATGGTCATCGATATCTCAAATTCCAATGGAGTTGAATTACCCGAAAGGCCACCAATGTCCACCTTTATCTCATGAACTCGCTTGTTAACGACCGCAGGGTTTGTGACACCTGTTCGCAAAAGGTGGGCGACTACTTGCCATGACGCATCAGCATTCTCTGGCCAGTGAATGCCAGTAATCATTGAACAGTAATCGACCTGTTTGGTCTTCTTGAGCCAAAGTGCGAGTGCGCGCCATTCGCTTGCAACAACTTCGATGTAAACGTAGGCATTCTTGCGACGGCCGCCGGTGTGATACCGAACTTCTGCATTAACGGCGTCTCCAAAATCAGCTACGTCTACCACGATCTCTTCTGCCGCGGAAAGAACCTGTTTTGCACTGACTTCCTTGGCCATAATATCCCCTCATTCATCAGCGACGATGATGGGTGCGCCGCGGGCTTCAGTCTCCCCACTCGGCACAGCGCCGATGCGGATAATTTTCTCACGCAATTTCCCAAAGCCATCAATGAGGGCCTCGGGTCGTGGTGGACAACCTGGAATGTAAACATCGACTGGGATGATTGTGTCGACTCCTTCGAGGATATTGTAAGACTGATAGTAAGGGCCACCCGAAATCGCGCATTCACCCATAGCGATACACCACTTGGGTTCAGGCATCTGTTCCCACAATCGCACGATAGGGTCTGCGAATTTCTTTGAAATTGGGCCGTTTACCAACAATACATCACATTGACGTGGACTGCTTCTGAACACTACACCAAAACTCTCTGCATCGAATCTGGGTGCTCCAGCTGCTGCCATCTCAAGTGCACAACACTTGATTCCCAAATGCAGAGGGAACAATGATTTTCGTTGTGCCCAGTTCAAAAATCGTCCACCGAGAACGCCGATAAAATCCTTCATCCGGGAGGCTTCGAGAGCTTTGTCGTTGAGGTCACCAATCATATCGAGGAGGCCTCGACTACTGAACGTAGTGTAATTTTGTCCATCGTCCATCATAATCACCTCAAATGTAGATTCGTCCTCGCTTTCGGAATACATACCAAACGCCTAGACCCATTATTCCCAAGAATACCAAGAGTGTGGTCAAGGAACCAGTTGCAGCCTCTATACTACCATCTGCCCCTGCTGTTGCGGTATGATCGGCACTCATGGCCACGATTCCACCGAATGCGAGGAACATGAATGCGATGTCGAATACGAGGAAGATGATGGCGTACCAGTAGTACTGGAAGTGAAAATCAATCATCGCGTCGCCAACCGGATCTGCGCCGCACTCGTAAGTACTCAAACGGC
>JAPKEY010000201.1 GCA_028821815.1 Candidatus Poseidoniales archaeon
ATAGCGGGATTTCCAGCAGAAAGGGCATCTGCAGCCCCATGCGTCCAGTTGTCAAACATTGGTATATGGTAGGCCGTGTTGCTCTGAACAGCTGCTCTTAATTCAGTAATCCCGATAACGTCGTCATTGTTTGAGGCACCATTGATAATTTCTTCGCGTGTCTCCAGAATATACCTCGCACGTCCAGAGGGAGTATTTTCACCAATAAACCAGTCCTCAGGAAAACTGCAATGGTCACAGAACATGAATGCTGATATCATCTGTGGAATCGATCGGTTTTCCCACCGGTGATAGATATGGATTGGTTCATTTGGACAGGATGGATGTAGATCACTCCATTCTGGCTCCCCATCCCCGTCATCATTTGGCACAATTGAAGCCCACACCACCCCTGGGTGGATTCCAGATGATGTGAGAGTAGATTGGGACGCATCTGACAAAATCCATCGCATCTGACCCATCGAAAGACCACCAGTCGTGTTCAAGCATTGGTGAGTTGCAGTATTCGGATCCACCATTAGTGATGCTGGCATTCGTGCAACTGGTATTTCGATGAGTCGTGCACTAGTAGAATCACAATCGCGCATACCACTGACGGAATAATTCGATAGGGGCGTTGTAAATCGCTCAGCAGCTGTGCTGGATGATGCTCCAATCAAGGGTGCGTCGCCTTTCGGATTGACTCCATTGCACAAGGAATTAGTTGTTTGAATCGTAGTACTGTTGAAGTGCATTGGAATATAGTCACTATGTGAATCTGCATATTCAAAGAAACGTGATCCGAGCAATTCTCCAGTAACATCACCACCAAGCCATGCATATGCATCTGTGGAATAATAGGTGTAGATTCGTCCGTAGTATCTGGCGCCGAAGTAAATCTTGGTTTCATCTAATGACCAAACAACATCGCGTGCACCGCGTCTACCAGACGCCCCATTACCACTACCCCCACCGAAATCACCGAATTCGGCCTCAACTGTCCAATCAGATACGCGAATAATCCATGTGGGGTCGTTATCACTGGTTGCAATCACAAGGTGTGTGCCAGCGTGATTGAATGCAATCTCATTAACATCGGAACTGTATGATATATTCTTCATCAACGTTCCATTTCCAGCATGATAGATACGGATGGTGTTATCTGAACTTCCAGTGACAATCCAATTGCCATCAGGACTCCAATCCAATCCCAATGTGTAACCTGAATTATTGTGTCGATTGTATACCTCTGTGCCATTTGACGACCAGTGTACGCTCATTTCTTCACCGTGGGTGAAGGCCATAAAACGGCCATCGGGGCTTGTCTTGATGGTATACACATCATCACCAACTGGAACAATGTGTGCAATGGTCCAGTTCGAAACAAAATAGGTCGTGACATTTTGATCTTTGCCACCTACATGGAGCAGACTTCCATCCGGGCTGAAGCGAGCGGCATAAGTGTCATCATCGTGATTGGCTGATAAATCAACCAAAAGTGTGGCGTTCTGTGTCACCCAATCGATAGTAAATACATGCACTGATGCATTGTTATTCGCTTCATATGCCGAAACCACGAGTAGGGTTCCATTTGGTGTAAAATCTAAATCCCGAGGATTGGATTGTATAGTCAGTAGTGTTTTGATTTCATTACCAGCTGCATCGAGTAATATGACCTCATCGCCACCATCAGCACCGGCCACCAGCATCCCATTTGGTGCGACTGCGAGAGTGCGTGACATAGAACTTCGCGAACTGGATGTGGAAACTGTTTTTGCATAGTTTGCACCGTTGAAATCAGAAACCGTTCCCTGGATGATATCAGGGGTACCGTCACCATCAGTGTCAGGGCAACCTAGTTTGGTTGTGGTGGAATTGCCTGCTGCGAAGGGGCAGTCATCCACGGAGTCGTCGAAACCATCGTTATCTCCGTCTGTAGCAGTGACTGAAGGAGTCCATATGAAAATATAAGAAACCATCAAAAACGCCAAGAATATTGAGATGTATCGCTTGGAATTCACAATACGCACACTATCACTCAGTGTTTGATATTGTCGCTTCCTCGTCTGAGACGACTATGTCGTCTTCAAACATCGAATCCGCAGCCACAATTTCCGATGAATCAATCACATCCCACTGATCACTCCCTGTGGACTTTCGATTGCGCATCATCTGTAAAACAAATATCAGCAGGCTTGCGATTCCAATTGCGACTAAATTTTCGATTGAGCCCGGAGTCTTCAACTGCTCTCCGATAGTCGCTTCTGGGGCATCTAAATTTGTGGTGATTTGAAGTCGTTGTCTATTGCCTGCGGCATCTGTGAGTTCAACAGTAGCTGACCATACGCCAGGTTCCCCTGCACCTAGGAAAGAACGGGGTTGCATACCGTCGAAATCCGTCCCATCACCTGATTCTGAAAATACATCAACGTCCCCATTTTGCAATACTATCGACCAAGCAACAACATCATCACTCAGGATTGATAAATCAACTGATATCTTGCAATCTGCTGGGTTTGGCACCCCCCAAGCCGGTGCTGTCGGTTGTCGATCACATTCTGTTTGATTCCAGATCAGATTGGCATTGGGTGCCGTTTTGTCAGTGATGATTTGTCTGATATCTGCAAACTTATTTCCAGCCAAATCGGTTTGATGTGTCACCATTTCCCAAATTCCTTCCATCAGCGGTAAATTGGCCTCGATTTCGAAAGAACCATCATCGATACAATCTCCCTGAC
>JAPKEY010000202.1 GCA_028821815.1 Candidatus Poseidoniales archaeon
GGACAAATCATCTTCCACTGTTGTGCATTCACCAGCGATACAAGATCTTACAGAAAAGTCGTCGAGTCCGACTTCTTCTTCAACGGACACTGTAGTTCCCAATATGGTCGTGGATTGTTCATCAACACTCCAGGCATCGCCCAGCATACCAAGTGAGGCCAGAACCAAAGCGGCCAAAATCAGGCCGGTGTGAATCATCGTTGTGCGATCTGGCCCCGACCCTGTCAAGGGGGTAACTGGTACCGCTACAGGTGCTGGTTGCATGACTGGCGCTGGTGCAATCTGGGGTTGCATATCACACCGGAGTGTGGATGGGGTTATCGTTCTCACCCTTGGGTGGGGGTCACTCAAGGTCGCTCATTGCGTATGTTTCAACGCTGTCTGAGCCACCTACGCCAGAAGCACTGCCAAGCACACTTGGGATTGCGCCAACTTCGGCGATCTCAATCATTCGAGCGCTAATCTTAGAGTTGACAATCAGGCACTGTGCACCTTCAACGTCTTCTGCAAAGCTTGCGAGTTTACTTGCACCAATTGGTTCGGATGGCGAACCATCCTCAAGAATCAAAATAGCTGTATTCTTCTTCAAGTCACTCATGTGTGCTGACCACTCTCGAATGTCGTCAGGAACGTCCACAGAACCATTGCTAGCACCAGCCTTCTTGGGTGCTGTTGCATTATCGTCTGCTTCGAGTTGTTTCTTGATACGAGACATTGCTTTTGTTGCCGCTTCTTTTTGATTCAAGCACTTGGTGACGACTTTGCCCTCAAGATGTTCAACTTCGCGAGATTCTGGTGCCATGGCGACGTGGGTGAGGGATTTACCCAATGCTCCGGATAATTCCATCAAGAGCAACTTGCCACCGCGATCTCCGTCGCAGAATGCTGTAACGTTGCTCTTACCCTGAGCGAGTTCCACAAGTTCGTCCTTGACGTTGGCGCCCATTGTTGCAATCGCATTCTTGATTCCGAATTTCAATAAATTTCGTACATCATTTCGGCCCTCAACAATGATGAGAGCTTCACTTCCGGCCGCATTGGGGCCACAAGTCATGCCGGAGATGTTGGTTTCTGTTCCAAGCGTAAGTACACTTCGAACCTCATCCAAGATACTCTTGCTATCGTTCGAACCGTCATTCACGATGCCGAGGAGCAGGTCCTTGGCACGATCGATGACCGTGTCGCGCTTGACGCTGTGAATATTCTCAATTCTGGATACTTTGATTGTTGCTTTGCATGGTCCAATTCGCTCAATTGTTTCAAGCGCAGCACCCACGACAGCCGTCGATACTTGATCGAGGCTGCTAGGTAGTAGAATCACGCCAGATACTTTGCCTTTAGTAGAATTAAGTTCTACATCAACATGGCCGATTCGCCCGGTTCGCTGCAACTTACGCAACTGTAATTCCTCACCGAGCAATCCTTCAGTTTGACCGAAGATTGCGCCGACGACGTCCTTTCTCTGGATGGTTCCATCCGCCTTAATTGTGGCATGAATCATGTATTTTGCTTTTTGATCACTCATTGTGTTCACTTCCTTTTGCTTTCGCAGGTTTATCTGAGCACTCAACCGTCCCTTTCGGTGGGGTTTTCATCGCGCGTATTCACGGGAAAGGGCACAAGGCCCTGGGAGCGTGACAGGAGTTACCTGCGAATTGGCCGACCTGCCCCTCCTTCATGAAGGCATTGGGTGGGAATATATTCTCAAAATGGGTTGCAGGATTGGGCGAACCGCTATGAGGAGGGAGGGGCCCTCCCCATTCGTGCCCACCGATGCTATCACCGACATCAGCACCTTCCAAGGTGTTGTTTCCATCGTACTGAAAGATGGGCAAATCACGCGTGAGGAGAAACGATTGGTGATTAAACTCGCCAGCCTTCTCAGTTTAGATGTTGATATCCCGAAGCGCGTCTATGATGCAATTGTCGCTGGGGAGAAATTGGAAGGAGGTGTCAAAATTGGCAAAACAAAACGCCTCGAGGTTTATGCTGGGATGTTTCAAACTGCTTACCTCAACGCAAGTATCAGTGAAGATGAGTACTTGGTAGTCGCTTACCTGCGATACCTGTTTGAGATTACTGATGAAGAAAATGATTTGGTGATGAATGATATTCATGCTGAATTAGAAGATCATGTAGAGAAAAATGTCAAGCAAGTCGTCGAAAAGGGGTTTGAACAGGCGAAAGATATTGTCGATGGTTTGTTTAACAGAATTCGCTCTATTTTGCCCGAAGGGGGGCCGAAGGGTGACGAAAGGTGACCCTTTGGATGATTGGTTATCATCGCAACCAGCGAAGGTCCATCTTCGTTCCAAGCGCCTGATGGATGTTGTCCGAGAAGCGTACCCTATCGGTGTTCCTGCATTTATTGTAAAATCACAAACCGATCGTCTAGGATCGTCTGGGGGTTATGCCTTTCATCTCGGAACTCCAGATGATGTGCTGCGGAGAATTTGCTCATGGCTATTGACTCACGGTGATGTTAACATTCTATCACAAGTGATTGCTAATCTTTGGAAAAGACATGGGCGCGAAGATGTTGCTCTGGCGGCACTCTTACTTGCCAATTTGCAAGATGAAATTGATGTTTGGTCCCGTTTAACGGCTGTTATTGAAAGCAGTTCAACTGCAGAATCTCTGTTGCTTTCTATCGAGGAATGTTTCCGGGCGAAGCACCCCCCACCTAGTGAAAACATGCTACTAGAATGGT
>JAPKEY010000023.1 GCA_028821815.1 Candidatus Poseidoniales archaeon
ACACATCATCAATCTCGATGATGCGCCATCATCGATGGGACGTCCAACCGGATGGTCTCGCCCGACAGCCTCGACTGAATTCAGCCCGACCGAACCGATGCAGTTGACCTATGACGGGCCCTTTGGCGCAGTCTTGCTAACCTGTCCTGATGATTGTATTCAATCGCTTGTTTGGCTGATTGATCAAGCAGATACGTCGCTGGACATTTCAGTGCAGTATTTCGATTTGGGTTGGCATTGGGGATATGGTGACAATCCACTGATTGAAGCAGTCGAACGAGCCGCCAATCGAAGCGTTTCCGTTCGCCTTCTCATCAATGGATACTACTTGGACGATGGCATTCAAGATACGGTCAACCACTTCAACCACCGATTGAATATGACCGATGGTTTAGATGTTGAAGCTCGTCTCATGGCACCTTCCAGTGACATTGGAAAATTGCATGACAAGAGCATGATTATTGATGGAGAATGGAGTTTGTTTAGCAGCATCAATTGGGGCAGCAACAGTGCGCTTCGAAATCGAGAGATGGGGATCGCAATCGAACACGTGGTATTGGCTGAGCACCAGACATCTATCTTTGAGGAAGACTGGGAGCGATTGGATACATCCACTGACACGGATGGTGATGGTATGCCAGACTATTGGGAAATAGAAAATGGCCTAAATCGTTCATGGTCAGCTGTACCAGGGACCACAAATTCTGAGCAAAATCTAGATCCAGATGGTGATGGTTTGGCCAATCTACAGGAATTCCAGAATGGTGGTTTGGCACAGAATCCAGACACTGATGGCGATTGTATCTACGATGGTGATGAAGTCATTTGGGCTTGGGGTCAAGCACTCGTTGCATCTTTGGCCGTCCAAACAGCAGATGCAAATTTGGATGGAGTTGCCGACAATGAAACTGTGCCGTGTACAAATCCACAAGACGACACATCCGACTCAAACACGAACAATACCAACACGACGAATGACAATGATGAAGATGAAGCCGGACCGTTTCGTGAAGATGCCATGGACAGTATCTCAGCCAAGGTAATGTTCGCATTGGTTGTCATTGCAACAATCAGTTTGCTCGGCGCATTGGGTTTGATGCTATTCAACAGCAGAAGCGAAGCTGCTGGCAGGGTATTGGTCGATGATGTTGGAGATATCAGTGCTGAGATTTGGGCTGGAAATGAAGAGGAAGTACCCACTGGGGCAGTCATTTTGGATGGAACCAGTGTAGGTCCAAATGCTGGTAGTGATGCCCGAGAAGTATCTGTAGGTCGTGATGATGGTGTATTTGGCGCACCACAGTTGGATGGATACGAATTTCCAGGCTGGTCCCCGCAGCAAGTCCAAGAATCCCTTGATGCAGGTTGGACATTAGAACAACTCCGAGAAAAGTACGATTCGGAGCAGTGACTACGCGAAGGATTCATGGGTACCCGAGTTACGTTCGGACCCATGGCACGAGATTCAATTCCAACACTCGACCTCCGCGAGTATACCGATGGTGACCAAGCCAGCAGAGACACCTTTGTCAATAAAATGGGCGATGCACTCGAAGATATCGGGTTCTTCGCACTCGCAGGCCATGGTATTCCACTTGGAGATATCAACAGCGCATACGAGGTCAGTGAGACATTCTTCAATATGGATGATGCCGCCAAAATGCGCTGGAACCAAAATAGCAACCAACGCGGATATGTGCCCTTTGGTGTTGAACATGCCAAGGACAACCCCGCACCAGATCTCAAAGAATTCTGGCAGACAGGACGAACCCTTGCCGATGGGCACCCGTTGAAGGCTGAGTATGCGACCAACATTTGGCCAACAGCAGATTGCCCAGAATTTGGACCGTCTGTGGATGGCCTCTATATTCAGATGGAAGAACTCAGCCGAACCCTTCTCGAGGTTTGTTCACAGTATCTTGGCATGGGGCCAGATTGGTTGCCAAACATGGCCATTGATGGCAACACAATCTTGCGAATTCTACACTATCCTGCACTCGGTGACGACGTCGCCGATGGTGCGGTTCGTAGCGCCCAACACGAAGACATCAATTTCATCACACTGCTCGTTGGAGCCAGCGCTGCTGGCCTTGAAGTCATGGATCATGATGGTGGGTGGATTGCAGTGGAAGGCAATCCTGAGCACATCATCATTGACTCGGGTGATATGTTGCAAAATCTCACAAATGGACTCTTCAAGGCGGTCACACATCGCGTGATTAATCCGCCAGATGCTACCAGCGACAGATACTCGATGCCGATGTTTACACATCCGCGCGATGATGTTGATTTGACACCCCGACCCGAATTTATTGCACGCACGGGAGGGAAAGCACTCTATCCCAGCATCAGTGCTGGTGAATTCCTCCGTCAACGTCTCATTGAAATCGGACTGATTGATGATGACTGATATTCAGACATTTGTGAACGGCGTCGTCGACGGGCGCCTCAGTGATGCTGAGGTTGAAGCATGGATGCGCAATGTGTACGAAAACGGCCTTTCGGAAAGTGAAACCGTAGAATTGACACATGCGATGCTGCATTCAGGTACGGTATTGAAATGGCCGAAAGAATGGTCATCTCTGGTCGTTGACAAACACAGCACAGGTGGCATCGGTGACAAGGTCAGTCTGGTACTGGCCCCTGCGTTGGCCGCTTGTGGATTGAAGTGTCCAATGATTGCTGGACGAGGACTAGCTCATACTGGTGGGACACTTGACAAATTGGAAGCATTGGAAGGATACGATGTATCGATCTCATCTGAAAAAGCATTCGAAATGATCAACACAATTGGCTGCATGATTGGTGGGCAAACCGGTGAAATTGCCCCCGCAGACAAACGTATGTACGCCATACGAGATGTAACTGAACTCATCGCTTCAGTACCACTCATTACCGGCTCCATTCTTTCCAAGAAAGCGGCGGAAGGTTTGGCAGCCTTGGTGATGGATATCAAGGTCGGTCGTGCGGCATTCATGACCAATGTCGAGGATGCGCGTATCCTAGCCGAATCAATCATATCCACAGGTGCAGGTCTTGGCATTACAACCCGCGTCACACTGACGGAAATGAATACACCCTTGGGCTTTGCAGCAGGCAATGCGCTAGAAGTTCTAGAATCGATTGAAACCTTACGCGGTGCGGGCCCGGCAGACCTAGAGGAATTGGTCTGTATCCAAGGAGGAATCTTACTTCATGCAACAGGCCTGTGTGAATCGATGGATGAAGGAGCCTTCCGAATCCACGATTCATTGATTGATGGTAGTGCAATATCCCTCTTTGAAGAGATGTGTGTCGCGCAAGGTGTATCCTTGTCCTCGTTTGAAAATGAACGGAATTTACTCACTGCACTCGGATTGCTAGATACATCTCTGAAAACAACAGAATTCACAGTACCTAGACCGGGATGGATTTCAGACATCGATGCAATGGCGCTCGGTAAAGTCGTGCTCGAACTCGGAGGGGGCCGACTTGAACTGGGGGGTAAAATAGACACAGGTGTTGGATTTGTTCTCGATGCACACGTCGGTTCACTGATGGTCGTTGACGAACACTGGATTACGATTTACCATCGTGATGAACTTTCACAAACCCATCGCCAATTAATTGAGAATGCGATTCAACTCAGCAATGAACCGGTCGATGTCGAAAGTCGGGTTATCGAGATACTTTGAGAGTAATATCGGCGCTTCTATGAAATAGAAGCGGGACACATCTACCTGCATGATGAGCCGGTGGCGTGCGATTCTTTCGCTGAGCATGGTCATGCTCATGCTGGTTGTGCCATGGACGGTTGCCGCAGATTCAAGTGGTCGAGATGGCGATGAAGCCTCAGACGACATTCGGATCTCAATCAGCAAAAACACCGTGAGTCACACAGTAGAAGTTGAGGTTGAATTTGAAAACCTGACTCTCTACTCGCAGTATGATTATGAAATTTGGTTCACCCGAGTTGACCCGATTTTTCCGCACGAGACTTTGAACGGGAGTTTCTTCGCAGAAGGTGACAACCATGAAGTGACCCGAGAATGGACTCCTGACCAAGATGGACCCTACACGGTTCACATCACTCTAATCGAAAATGGTGGCGCCATCAAAACCAACACGGACACATTTGATTGGGGTGATTACGCCAATAATAGTCACCAGCCGGTCACCGAAATTTCTGTGGATTATGATGGGAATTTAGAAACTGGTGTAGGAATTGGAAAGGTAGATGGTTGGTACTATCTCGACGTTTTTGAGAACGATTCTCTCCAAGACAATATAACCATTGATTTTGAGGCCCGTGAAACTGAAACTGGAGCTGATTACCAAATGCAATTTACACTGTACAGATTGGATGCTGAAGAAAATGAGAGATTGATTGGAATGGGAGTCTCAAGCCTCCATGCGGGATACACTATGGCGACTCTCAACAATTCAATCGGTGGCTGGAACGATGGAGAGGATTATCAATTCACATTGACATTGAACCTCGATTGGGATAATATGACACAAGTGGCATTTACAAAACTCAACTTCACCGTTGGCACACCACCCGTCTTGAACATTCCAGGTTGTACGAATGCCAATGCAACCAATTACCTTCCAAACGCCACACTCGATGATGGAACATGTACATACGATGATACCGATGGGGATGGTATTTTCGACCACCTTGAAATTGATGGATGCACTGACGAGTTTGCGGAAAACCACAACCAAACAGCGACTGAAGACGATGGATCTTGTGAGTACAAAGATACCGATGGAGATGGCGTTTTTGACCACCTTGAAATTGGTGGATGCACCGACAAGGATGCAGCCAACTTCAATTCAAGTGCCACTGATGATGACGAGTCTTGTTTGTATGATTCTGATAAAGATGGGGTTTACGATCACCTTGAAATCGACGGGTGCACCGATAAGAATGCAACAAACCACGAACCTGATGCCACCGAAGATAATGGTGCTTGCACCTATTCAGCCCCGCTGGATGTGATCATGACTACCAATCGGACTGCAGGCGATGCACCACTCGACGTGGCTTTCTTTGCTGAAATATCCGGTGGTAAATTACCTATGGTGATTCTCTGGAACTTTGGTGATGGCACCAATTCGGACTTGATCAGGGTCAACCACACATTTTCAGCTGGAGTTTACAATATCGTACTCCAAGTGACAGACAATGGTGATGAAATGCAAGAACGCAATGTGCAGATTGTCGCGACTGATCCACCTGTGATTACCAACCTCACTGGATACTTTACCCATTCAGGACAACTTGAACCGTTGTCCAAGGGGATGGTTGCAACCTTCGAATTCACAGGTACTGCAAGCGGTGGTGAAGGACCCTATACATTCACTTGGAAATTTGGAGATGATACAGAGGAGGCTGGCTCGCCCATCCTGCATGAGTATGCAAGATTGGGTGAATACAACATTCAATTGACCATCGAAGATTCCATAGGCAGAACACTGCAATTGGAGGAATCCATCACCATTTCAAAAATGACCGATGGGGATACAGGTGGAATCACCCCGACCCAAGATGACCTGGATGGAGATGGAAGCAATTTCGACATCTACGCCACATCCACGGGCGCAATCGGATTGCTGTTGATCTTCGGTCTGTTCGGTCGCAAGAGACGCGAGAGTTTCCTTGATGCTGAAAGGCGCAAGATGCATGGAGAAGGATCCTTGTGGGACGACTACTGAGAGGTGTCACAGTGGATAACCACTGACCGAATCTTCATTGAAGCAGTAACGAATCGTTTGAAATTCACCCTTCAGCACAGTGACATCCGTCTTTACCGAAGCAGGGTCTTCACCCTTCAACAAAACCCGCGCATACAAATTGGCCACTTCTTCCATCTGTGTGTCACCCATTCCCACACGAGTTAGTTCCTGTACACCCAAGCGCAAACCACTCGGTGTCATCGCCTTCGTATCACCCGGTAGCATGTTCATGTTGGTGATGATTCCTGCATCTTCAAGCAACTGAGCAGCCTTTGCTCCTGCACCTGAATCAGTTTCACCATGACGAGTCAGAATTTGGTGGGAGGCTGTATATCCACGGCCTTCAGCAAGGACATCAAAACCTTCAGCAGCCATTGCAGCACCAAACGCCTTGGCATTGCTGATGATATCTTCAGCATAGGCTGCTCCATATTCAGCAAATTCAGCCAATGCAATCACTTTACCCGCAACGTGGTGCAAATGGTAGGATGAACATACACCGGGGAAAATGGCGCTGTTCAACTTTCGCTGGAATTTTTCATCGTCACTATTTGACAATACAAAACCACCTTGAGGTCCTGGGAAGGTCTTGTGGCTGGAACCGGTCACAACATCTGCACCTTCTCTCAGTGGATCTTGGAACTGACCTCCCGCAATCAATCCGAGAACGTGTGCACCGTCATACATCACCTTGGCACCAACTTCATGAGCAGCATCAGCCATTTCTTGCAGAGGTGTAGGGAACAAGAAGACCGATTGCCCAACAAGTGCGAGTGTGGGCTCGACTTCTCGGATCAGGGCACAGGCCGCATCAACATCTGGCTCCATTCGGTCGACATCCCAAGGATAGGTGGTCAAATCCAACCCCCGTAGCCCAACAGCACCCATTCTAGCGTGTGAGATGTGGCCACCATCTGCAGTTGAGACAGCAGTGATTTTGTCACCGGGCTTTGCCAACGCCTTGAAAGCGCCGATGTTAGAAACAGTACCAGAAGTGGATTGGATATTTGCAAAATTGCAATTGAATACTTTCTGTGCTAACGATATCCCAAGAGATTCGATGTCATCAAAACCACCACAACCCTGGTAGTATCGCTTGCCGGGCAGGCCCTCAGCATAGCGTCCATGCAAATCGCTGGTGATGACTTCCTGTACACGTGGACTGACGATATTCTCACTGGCGATCATGCCCAAACCATCGCGATACAACGCTCCGCTTGCGGCAGTTGCAGATAGAACAGCCTCAGCATGTGCAAGGTTTTCAGCTGATGCTTTCCAATCTCCCCCAGTATCACCCATGCCCTGAATCCAGTCAAATCCGCCCTTAGTGTTCACCGTCTCGCAGCCCCGTTGATTCCAACCAAAGCCACCCGATTCATTCTTCAATGAAAGCCAAGTCGCCGAGTCGCTAGCCGTGTTAGCTTAGTTGGTGGAGCGGTGGACTGTTAATCCACAGGTCGCAGGTTCAAATCCTGCACACGGCGCTTTCTTCTTGCATGGGTCGACAGACAATATAATGCATCACCGACATGGACATTGTAACATGGAGAACATCAACCTGAATGACAAACTCTCACTTTTCTCGGAACATTGGTCGCCGAAAATTATCGCAGAATTAAACGATTATCAAATCAAACTGGTCAAAATCAAAGGTGATTTTGTGTGGCACGATCATGCCGACACTGATGAGCTTTTTCTGGTCATTGAAGGTAGTATGGAAATTGAATTTGAAGAACACACCATGATACTTGGTCAAGGTGAAATGTGCGTAGTTCCCAAAGGGGTTCGACACAAACCTCGCGCTGAAAATGAATGCAAGGTCATGCTGATTGAACCGCGTGGTGTGGTCAATACTGGAGAGGCGGAAGGGGAACTGACCGCCACCAACGATGTATGGATTTAGACTGAGAATACTCGTCCACGCGCGCACCCGCCCGTACGGGGGGATATTCAAATGCTAGGATGGTCACGCAACTGTATGACCACCCACAGTGGAACTGCCGTGAAATCGAAAGCACTCATCCTCCTGATGATTCTAACCGTATTGGCCCCGTTGGTGGCGCCGCCGGTGTCGCAAGATGCTGTGGAAACGTCCTCATTTGAGCCGCAGTCGTTTGAACTCGGTGACCGAATTGTGTCGCAAACTGGCGCTCGTGCTGCTTGCCCAAGCACTCAAAGTGATGGTGGATTCACCGCAGGGGATGCTCCAGGAAATAACACGACAACCTTGACATTTGGAAGTGACCCAAGTACGGGTGCAAGGCTTCCGGGATGTGTGGACACCACGGATAGACTCGACTACTACATGGTCAATTTAACAGCTGGAAACGATTTCACTTTCGAACTCACCGTACCAACTGGGGCTGATTTTGATCTCTATCTCATGGATACCAGTTCGACAATACTGGAAGCATCCGAATACAATGACCCATTGGAGAGTTTTGTCTTCATCACCAACAATTCCAATGCAGGCACCTACTACGTTGTCGTATCCCAATTTTCCAGCGATGGTGGATATTACATGGAAATGTGGACCAACAGCAGTATCAATCGACCTGACCTGACAGTAAGTAGTATCTCAGGCCCAGCCACAGCGACTACAGGAAGTACAGTCACCGTGAGTTACACTGTCAACAACATCGGGGCGGCTGCATTGACAGCTTCCATGCCGTATGACATCCCCGTCATCCTATCCACAGATGCAACATATGATTCAGCAGACACCGTCCTGAGTGCGCAGATTACCGGACCCACTCTCGCGTCTGGTACAAGCCAAACAATGAACTCAAGCGTACAGATCCCTTCAACCCTCACAGTGGGTACATACTACTGGATTGTTTGGGCTGATGGTTGGGGCAATGTTACGGAGTCTAACGAACTAAACAACAATAATTTCTCTACATCGGCAACATCGATTACGACGTCTGGCACACCCACAGGGGATCTGTACGAGCCCAATGACAGCGTTACAGCTGCTACCGTGATTGGAACGTTTCCACTCTCCCAATCGAACCTGTCGATTCATTCTACCACTGATGAGGATTATTTCGCAATTTCAATGATTAGTGGTGTGACATACTGGTTCAACAATACGCATACCTATGCCAATGGTGACCTCGATATGGAGCTGACGACCAGTACCGGTCTGACACTGGCCTCTGGTACTACATCATCAGACGATGAGACTTTCTCTTGGACCGCAGCGGGTAACACGACAGAATACCTGTACATCTACGGATGGATAAGCGCGACCAACAACTACGGTCTTACAATCGAGGATTCAGTCGGTGGTGGAACCCCAGCGGGAAGCCCGACTCTAGGACTCAGCATGCTCGACAAGTTCTCTGCAACCGCTTCCTTGTCGAATCTAACAACGGGTGCGACATACTTCCTCGATTCAACTTTGTATGAGTTCTACATTGATGGGACCTCCACTAATACCTCGCTTCCGGGCATGAATTGGACAGCGTCATCGGGTACATACTCGCATAACTACTCGTTTAACACACCCAATACCGAAGGTGAATATGCTGTCATCAGCTACCTATACCAAAATGGGGTATTTTCAGCATTCGGCTTTGATTATATCTACCACGAAATGTTAGTGGCTGAATCAACGGCCTCAAACAATGGCTGGATGGAAGCACAAAACCTGACAGTAGGGCAGGCGTATACCGTACAATGGTGGGCATATGATAACGTCACAAACACGACATTGAGTACCAACACTGTCAATTTCACAGCGAGTTCAAGTTCGTGGAGTCAGAATGTTTCGTGGACATACCCAACTACGGCAAACCAGCACAACTTCGAGGCGATTCTGAGTACCTCCACCTCAAGCAGTTACATCGGTGCGCATTACGATGAATTTTATCCAAGCCCACCTTCAATCACAATTACAACATACACAAATGATGCGAATTCAACACAGAATTCAGTCATCACACAAGGATTGGATTTGGTACCTGGAAATAATTACATGTGGAGAATTTCACTTCTGAATCAAACCTATTCGATAATTGCTGCATCCAATTACACAAATGTCACAGCCACAAGTAATACCATGAGTTTCGGATCATGGTCTTACAACACACCAACAACGAGTGGTCAATACTGCCTATTCGCTCAATTTTGGACTTCAAATGGAACCAACCTCACAAATGATGTCGCCTGTTTTAACTACATTTACGACGCTGATAGTGATGGGGTTTGGGACATGTATGACCTCTGTCCAAACACACCAATTGGTTCGACCGTGGACGCGTTGGGATGTGCTTCAAGTCAGCGTGACACTGATGGAGATGGTTACACCGATGATGTAGACGACTTCATCAACGATCCAACACAGTGGAATGATTTCGATGGTGATGGATACGGTGACAATACCAGTGGTAACAACGGTGACGCGTTCCCTATGGACGCAACACAATGGTCCGATTCAGATGGGGATGGCTGCGGTGACAATGCAAATGGGACAAATGCTGACCAATTCCCACTAGACGCGACACAATGCAGTGATTTGGATGGCGATGGATACGGAGATAACCCGAATGGTACCACTCCCGATGCATTCCCAACCGATGCCACACAATGGTCAGATACTGATGGTGACGGTTACGGAGATAATCCGAACGGGAATTATGCTGACGATTTCCCACAAGATGCCACACAATGGTCCGATTCAGATGGGGATGGATACGGAGACAATCCGAATGGAAGCAACCCCGACCTTTGGCCAACAGACCCCACACAATGGGCCGATACTGATGGTGATGGGTACGGAGACAATCCCGGTGGAACCTCTGGTGACCAATTCCCCAACGATGCTTCACAATGGTCTGATAATGATGGGGATGGTTATGGAGACAACCCCGCAGGCAACATGCCCGATCACTTCCCACAAGATGGAACACAGTGGGCGGATGCGGATGGAGATGGCTGTGGCGACAATCCCGAAGGAAACAACGCAGATGTCTGGCCAAATGATTCTACACAATGTGCAGACTCAGACGGGGATGGATATGGAGACAATCCATCGGGCACCAACCCGGATGCATTTCCCAACGATGGCACCCAATGGGCTGACAGTGATGGAGATGGTTGGGGTGACAACCCCAGCGGTAACAATGCCGACGCTTTCCCTAACGAGTACACACAACAGCAGGATTCAGATGGCGATGGCTAGGGTGACAATCCCAACGGCTTAAATCCAGACCACTGTCCAAACAGTCCTACTGGGGCAACTGTTGACAGTAACGGTTGTGCCTCTTCAGAACTCGACGATGATAACGATGGTGTGACCAACGACCTCGACACCTGTCCGAATACGCCCGGCGGTGAAGTCGCTGATGGGATCGGTTGCAGTGATTCTCAGAAAGATGGAGATATGGACGGAGTCAGTGATGCACTCGATGTTTGTCCTGGTTCACCACAAGGGGAAGCCGTCGATGGATACGGTTGTGCTGCAAGTCAGCGCGATACCGACAATGATGGCATCAAGGATCACCTTGACCAATGTCCTGCAACACCACCCGGCGCCTTTGTGAACGGCTATGGCTGCGCTGATACCGAATGGGATTCAGATGAAGATGGTATCTTTGATGCCGATGATATTTGTCCGTACACTTCGACACTTGATGTGGCTGACAGTACGGGCTGTGGTGCAGCTCAGCGGGATACAGATAACGATGGCATCTCAGATGCTGATGATATCTGTCCAATGACGCAACCTGGTTACAATGCCGATGCTGAGGGTTGTGACTCTACCCAGAGAGATGGTGATGAAGATGGTGTCAATGATGCCATGGATACAAATTGTCCGAACAGTCCTGCTGGTGAAGCGGTCGACAACTTTGGCTGTGCACCATCCGAACTGGATGACGACAGCGATGGTGTAACCAACGATCTTGACCAGTGTGCAAATACGATGACGACATGGAATGCACGTACAGACGGTTGTTCGCCCGAGCAGGTAGATACCGATAGTGATACTGTGATGGATGCGACTGATGTGTGTGCAAACACACCTGTAGGCGAATCTGTCAACAGTGTGGGTTGCAGTCTCAGTCAACTCGACAGTGACAATGATGGTGTCAATGATGCTGAAGATGCATTCCCTAACGATCCCACTGAGGTTGCCGACAGCGATGGTGATGGTATAGGTGATACCTCTGACTACTACCCCTCAGATGTGAGTCGCTCTGTAGACGAAGGTGGAATCTCGATGCCATTCTGGGTTGCGCTGGTAATTGTTGTATTCATTGGAATCGCAGGTGTGGCCGTATTCATCATGCGCCGTTCGGGCCGTGAGGAAAATGACCCCTATGCCGGCGGATTCAGTATGGATCCGCAACCCGCTGAGGACATCTATGTCATGGCTGGTATTGAGGAACAAGTATCTGAATCAGTTCCTGTTGAATCCCAATCCCTCACACCAACGAACGCAACCACGAATGAGCATGGTCAAACCACTTGGGCAGATGAAGCTGGAGTCTCGTGGTGCCAGGACCCGGATGGTAGCCTCAGGTACTACGATGCTGAAAGTGGATCTTGGGCCCCTCATCAGTGAAGAAAATACTGATGTCAGAGCAGGTTTTACACCTCTTTGTATGCGCCTGCGCACACCGTGAGGCATTTGAACCGACCACGGGTGGCGTAGCATGATGGACGTCTGTATTATCCTCGGTTCTCGCTCGGATTTGCCCGTAGCCAATAAGGCAACAAAGGTTCTCGATGACTTCGGGGTCGAATACGAATTGCGGATTGCCAGCGCACACCGCGCCCCAAAATATCTAGAAGGGATTATCGACGCTGCGCTTGAAAATGATTGTCAAGTCTTCATTGGCATGGCAGGTGTCGCAGCGGCTTTGCCAGGTGTAATCGCAGCGATGACTGTACAACCTGTAATCGGTGTCCCCGTTGGTGGAAAGGTACCACTAGATTCGCTGCTCTCAATTGTTCAAATGCCACCCGGTATGCCTGTAGCAACCGTAGGGGTAGATCGCGCTGACAATGCCGCAATCCTTGCCGTCCAAATCTTGGCCTGTGCAAATTCAGACCTTGCCACAGCCTTCATCGCGTACCGCGAAGATATGACAAACAAGGTCATTGCCGACGATGAATTAACGCAGTCGGAAGGTGCGTGAGATGGACACTCAGATGCTCATTGATGAAGGGGTCGCCATTCTCAAAGAGGA
>JAPKEY010000203.1 GCA_028821815.1 Candidatus Poseidoniales archaeon
ACCTTGTCCTCAATCATTTCACGGTCCAATTCAGCCCTGTTAATTTCTTCACTCAAACCTTCACCAAACGCTGATTCGATGAGGGATAAATTGGATTCTTTATTATTCTCAAATGAAATCTCAACCACTTGCTCAATATCACCCATCAGGACCTGTAAATCAAAATCTCGATCTTCAGGTGGCATCCCATTCCAAATTGAAGAGGGGCCCATCAAATGCGCCCACGGATTGACATCCTCCATCGTGTAGGGTAGTAGACCGAGAGGTGTTTCAATGAATACCGCAGCATCGGGCCAACGTTGGGCGATACTGTGTACCAAACCACTGATACGATTGCGCCAAGGTCCTGATGCTCCTGAAATCAAAATGGCTCGCTCAGAATCTGTTTCAAAAGAATTCAACAAACGTCCTAGAGCAGCGATGGCAGGTGGTGAAGTAGGTAAATCCAGACTCATTGGCACACCGCCATTTCTTAGTGGGTTTGTGGCGGCGATGAGAGCTTCAGGCATATTTTCATACAAATATTCTGTCGCTTCTCTTAGAGCCGCATTCGTATGGCTGCGCTCCTCAACTAACTTCCAAATCGTCCCATTCCGCACCGCTTGACGGCAACGGGCAAGTTCGGATGCGGTGACTTCAAGATTGTGACGAGCAAGCAATTTACAACGTGCATCATCAGGTAGAGAGCGTATGCTCGCAGGGGTCTGCCCTGAAAGAGCCGCTGTTGAAATTGGGAACTCATCCAAATCCCCCAACTTGACTGTGCCCCAAGGCATGAGCATGCGATCATCTCTGGCAAATAGTGCATAGGCTGCAGAATCAAACAGGTCTGCACCAAGAGCGACGCAAATTGGGAACAAGTGGGGGTGGCCACAACCGAACATATGGATGGGGCGATTCCATGGAATCTGTTCTCGACAGGCGAGAATTATTTCGACCAGTTCTCGATAGCGCTGACGTTCCATCAATGGGACAATTCCACCAATTGGATGGATTGCAAATTCATGTTCACCCATTCCAATCGCACTTTGTTTTCGTAAATCCGAATGTATTCCACCTTGAATCGGCCCATTGAGCATGGTTTCACCGGCGGCCTCAAGTGATACAGCAGAGCGGGAAATTGTATCTTGAACCGCTTTTTCAACCTCTTCTTTGGTCATATCAGGAGTTCCAAATACATCGAGCATGGTAGCGATATCAACTCCAATATCACGTTGAAAGGTGACAATTTCCTCTACACCAACTTCAACATCACCATAGACATAGTTCTGGAATGTTCCCGAATCGGTCATGATGACACCCGGATAATCTAGAAGTTTGTGGACCCCATCAGCAACAGCCTGTTCCTTCAATTTCTCGTGTTTCCAAATGACATACGAATTAGTGATGAGAGCTTCAAAGCCGTACTGCTCCCACATCTCACGCGGCTCGACGGTGCGGATATTCGGATTGATAACAGGGAGAAGACAGGGTGTTTTGAGCACGTGGGTGGATGTGTGAAGTTAACCGAGCCGAGCCCAACCATCTCGTTCAGTTATCTCGAACTTACCGTGGTCGCCTTCGCGACACGGTGCCGGCTCGCGTGTCATAGATACAAGGCGCCCCGCTCATGGCTTTCAGCCATTCGGAGGGATTACGAGGTGTGTTCGAAGCTCTCTTTGTCATAGACACCGTTGGGCCGGCAGCCTGGATCGTTCTGGTCGACAAGGTTGTCATTGTCATTGTCTATGCCATCCGCGCAATTGCCGACAACCCCCTCATCACCCGAGAGCAGACCATCTGAATTGTCTGCAATGTAGAATAATCCAATACCCAAGATGAGGACAACTCCAATCGCAATGGCCCAAGTGGTCGCAGAAGAGCGCTCCTCGTGTTTGTGAGTAATTTCCACCTTCACCGTACGCACACCATCCTCTGAGGACACCTCCTCGACAATATCGGAAAGGCTGGCGTCGGCCATGGACTTGTGAGGAAGGTCCAACTTGTCAACCCATCTATTTTCATAGGGTTCAAACGAATGTGACATTACCGTGCTTGAGGACAAACTCACGACCAAGTTCGTCGAATGTGTCGAGAAGACTCTCGCTGAATCGAACGCGCCATACCTCCCCCGTTGCAAGCAAATCGTTCTGTATGCCTTGCAACGTTCCAGGTGCCGCACCGCAGGCAATACAAGCACCATCCAAATTGAGGACCAAATCCACCCCTTTCTCATCGCCGGTGGCTCGCTCCACCTTCACACCTCCACCGTGGCCTTCGAGTGCGGCTCGAACTATGCCCAATCGTGCGATGATTGCAGGCACCAATTCTTCGGATTCAAGGAAGTCTTTGAGAGCGGTGGCACGAAGTCGTGCATCACGAACCGGGTCAGCAGCCTCTGCGATGCGTTTTACAGCCTCGGATTCAAGGGATTCTGCTGCTTCATTGCGGTACAGATTCGTGAGGTCATCCTCGCCCATGATACGCGCAGTCTTTGCTGACTTCTAAGTCTGACCGCACCACTATGCGTGAAAGTGTAAGAGACGGGTTGATAAGGCATCAATAGGCCGCTCTAAACAAGAGGTTTACGACATGTCTGGTGAAAATATTTTACGAGTCTCAAATCTTCATGTTTCCATTGGAGATACGGAAATTCTTCGTGGCGTTGATCTAGAAATTCATGCGGGT
>JAPKEY010000024.1 GCA_028821815.1 Candidatus Poseidoniales archaeon
GACATTTCTTTGACCAGATTCAAAGGAATTTGTCGTTTCCCTGTGCCATTCCGCCATGCTGTGCATTCCCAGGTGAAATCATTCTCACCTTGCCACGCTATTGCGGCACTAGCTCCAACCAAACCACCCATTCCAGATGGTGTCGACCAAACATGATGGGGGTATGGCACTAATTCAGAAACCCTGTCTGCAAGTTCGACGTATTTCCTGACAGTATCCCAGTAAATGAATTCGGGTAACTTTCGAGATGATAGGATAAGTACCGGTTGAGCAGAATGGATGTCGTTTCCAGGTTGAAGCGTCGAAAATCTTGCGGTGAACCAACCATCTAAACATGATACTAAGGAGGATTTTTCATCTGTTGATATGGAGGCTGCTAATGCACCATTTCCTCTTGTCCTCCTAGGGGCGAATGGCCATAACCTAACAAGACGCGGGTCTTCAATAGAAAACCCGTTGGATGTCAAATGATTCAATAAATCGTTAAAATCATGCGTAGTGCAACCGAATTCTCGTTCATCAGTATCATCTAGGCCAATCCAATATGTCGGGGAATCCCCGACGATCATATTTCCAAAGCATCACCTGCGTCGTTATCATCCAATAGCCGGTTTATGATTCCTGTAATTCCGACACTTGCGTCAACTCTGAATCCTCGGACACCATGCTGTATGGCGGCACCCATATCGGCGTTACGATCCCCTGCCATGAATGATCTCCCCTCATCAAATTTACAATTTAATAAAGTGGAATCCGTGGTCACCTCAAGTGGTAAATTACTCAGCAATTGACGACCGACCTGAAGCATTCCAGGTCCGGGTTTCCGGACTGGGCTGCATTCCCAAGGTGCATATGGTGAGTATAGCACTAAATCGACATGTGCAGCACTATTTTCTTCTAACAGACCATCCAAAATAAACTGATTCATATCTGCCAAATCGTCATGTGAAAACACCCCTCTATTGACTGGTGATTGATTAGTGACAATCACAATTCGAAAACCTGCGTTACGCAAAGCAGCAACAGCATGACCTGCGCCTTCCAAAAGAACTACTTCATCGACATTTTTGACGTAATCTTCACGACCAATATTGAGGACCCCATCTCGATCTAAATAGGCAATTGACCCATCCCAATCATCTAGTGGCTCAACTGGAGCGCCAATCTCGGCAAGATGTCTTCGCGGGAGGTCCATTTCTACCCCTCATGAATGACTCGGCAATCCCCGGCTGGCTTTCACTGCCTCTTTTACGATATGATTGATGATGAGTTGTAAGTCTTCGATCCTCTCCATTGATGTAGTGTCGCAAACAATTGCTACATCGGCCATTTCTGCAAGCGCACCACCATTTCCAGACTTGTAATTTCCAGTAATCCCTACCGTCCGAGCGCCTTGTTCCATTGCGTAAGCGATTCCGTTCAAGACATTCGAGGAATTGCCACTACCGGAGTAGCCCACAACCAAATCAGTAGGTGATAGCCAAGTTTGCAATTGGCCCGCAAATATATTGGCATACGATGTGTCGTTTGCCCAAGCAGTTAGGGCCGCGATATTGTCCGTGTGTGCAATTGTAGGTAATCCCAACTCCTTGCTCCAGTCACCAGCACTGTGACTTGGTGTCGCTGCCGAACCCCCATTGCCAATGAAGTGAACTTTTCCACCATTATCCATAACCTGAAGCATTTCTGTGTAGAGTTGTTCAACAGTTTCACGCGAGAGTGTGTTGAGTGCACGTGATAGGTCGGCGATATAGCCATCCATGAACTCACTGAAATCAAAGGTGTCTCCGGACATGCGACTCAACACGGCGTCGTAGCGAGCCTATATGTGGCTTGCCGACCTGTGAAGCCCACATGGAGGACATTGTCGCTTCCGGTGTAACCTCAATGGGTGCCCTATTCGGTTTGGATCTGGGACAAACAAACCTCGCCATTGTGACCATCGGTCTGATTTGCATTGGTACTGCATTTCATTCCAGCAAACTGAAAGCACGCTGGATGTCGCCACTCGGTTGGGTTTGTGTTGGAGTATATTTCTATCTTGGAGCTGAACATTATTTCGAAATATCTGACCCGGTTCTCATTTTTATGTCGATTGCAGCCCTCCCAGTTTGTATCGCCTATGGAGGTTGGGAAGCGATATTGATTCGTGAAGGACGAACCGTTGAAGCTGTTGATTGGTTACGAGGTGCTGTATTCTGGTCTGCAATGCCATATCTTGCCATTCAACATATTCCTATGCTGAATGCAGGAATTGTTTGGTTCACTGCTTGGAATACATCGTTATTCTTACAATGGACTGGAGCCGGTGATATTCAGCTTGGTCAGATGATGGTAGATCTAGGGACAACGTCAGAAACATGGGCCAATTGGAATGGTAACAGGTGGTTGCTCACTGATACATTAGGGGAGGGTGGATTTTTTGTCCCGATGGTTCATGCTGATGGAACGGAAGTGAATATTGGATTTGTGTTGGGATGCAGTGCCCTGCAATCAATGATTGTCTTTGTAGGAGCGATTGTAGCTGTACGTAATTCACCTTGGCAGCGTAAAGCACGGGCACTATTGATTACGATACCACTCATCCACATCCTCAATGTATTTCGCAATGCAGGAATCATTTGGATGCACGTTGAATATAATTCAAATTGGAGTCTTAATGGATTGAATATCTTCGACTTCGGACATGCATACGCGGCAAAGGTTCTCAGTTTAGGGGCGATGTTCTTGATGGCACTGGTATTATTCGATCTATTGCCTAAATTACATGCACATGTAATCTCCGTATTGGACCCACTTTTGCGAATATTTGGCGCAGGGCTGAACAAGAATTCATCTTGACTTCAAGCGCTCGAGAATCTTGCCCTTGAGTGGCATATTGTGTTCCCATGCAAACTCTTTCATCACACGTAATGCTTCTTTTTCTTTCTCTGAATCACCAACGAAATCAGTTACATCAATTACATCATTTCTAGTATTGGCCTTGAAAGCCGCAATTGGCTCTTCATTCCAAAACACCATGTATGCACTCCCATAGCCAAATCTCTCCCTGAGCAGTGATTGGAAATAGGGTAGAAGTGGATCTGAAGGCGGAAGGACGAAATCACGCATTGGGGGTAGTTTATCAGCATCTTCTAGCAATTCTTGCCGTCCCCAGCAAACCTCATGCAAATCATCGATGAGGAAGCCCTTGATCAGATGGCCTTCCTCTTCAAATTCATGCAATACACTGGATAGTTGCTCGGGTTTGAATGGACTCCCGGCTAATTTCTCAAATTGCTTTAACGTGATAACTGGATATTCAGCAACCATTTCTCGAAGGTAATCCCTCTTGATTTCCCAGGTTTCTTTACCTTCAAGTCGCTTTACAGTTTTGAATCCACCTCGGTAATCCTGAACGACGTGCCCTGAGCGGATTAGTGGTTGTACCAATTTCCTGAATTCCGCTCGCTTCATCGCATAACGATCCATGAAAACTTTGGCGTCAGAGTGACCAGAGAAGAATTCAAGGATATCTAGTAAATCTTCATCAGGTGCAACGCCCCGCATACGTAGAAGGCGTTGGAAGTGCTTGTAGGGTGCCCAAACTTGATGATTACGGAGATTGGTGCCCTGATGTAATTGTTGACTAGCAGCCATTGATTTCAAATCGACCCGGAACATCTCACAGCGGCCTCGTAGGGCGAAATCATCACGGATTTCCGGGATGTGGGAAACTGCCATTGTTTCGTTTTCCAAACGTGTATCTTGATGCAGGCGATGATGGTGGAATAGTGCACGAAGGGCAAGCGAACGCGGTCGAGGATCAACAACACCTCCACGGATGTATCGGAGATTATCACCCATCGTACGGAAACCGAGTTTTGCAACAATCGCCTGGATATTTTCATCGCAATCATGGATGGGCTCTCCATTGAATGCATGTAATACAGATACGTCGACAAGCGTGTCTTTGTAGTTGTCAAGCAGAATCTCAAAAATTTCCGAGAATTCATCAAGGTAAGCATGTGGGATGTGGACATCTTTGATTTCCAGATAGTCATTTACTTTGAACATCAAGATGCGGCCGACGGGATCAACACCTTTGAAAATCGGGTAATACCAACCCTGTTTGAGAACATAGCGTACTTCTTGGATGAAACGTGAACAGAACGGATCTGATTGCGACAATATACGCAACTTTCGATCTTCACGGTGTGCCCTTTCTAGAGATGTTGCATCTGAGGGCACACAGAAAAAGTCTGTTGGGTCCGGTTGTAGAGCTGTAACTCTGACAATTTTATTGCTATCCTCAAGTTCGCGCAGGACTTCAGCGAGCAATTCCACTGGATGGCTGACGAACAATCGTAATGAATGTAATTTAATCGGGCCGATTCTCTTGATTAATTCCTCTAATGCTTGGGTAAAGGGCATTGGTTCATAGACACCATGAACCCGATGGAAAAGAGACAATGAACGCTTGCGATCAATCAATTCCTCAAATTGCTTGACGAAAACCATTTGACGCTCCATATTTGACAATGAATTTCTAGCATCCCTCTGAATATACTTATTCTCATCACCTCGCGGCAAATGACCCACAATTTCTGTTCTTTCTACATTTACATGTGGTGGGATTTTTTCGGATAACTCCGCATCCATGTCAGAAAACCAGGGTTCTGGTCGGAGACCAAGTAGCATCGGAATCATCGCTTTAGTCGTATACCCCACTCGTGAATGGAGTAAACGCCCCATGATGATGTCTGAATCATGTTTCATATCCTTCCAATCAGCAAATCTGAAATTTTCGATGCGATCGAGTAACTCTTGCATCTTCGCAAACATCACATGCCCATCTTCGAGTGCTGTCAAAGCATCAGGATATTGCTTGAATGACTTTGTCAATAGTAAATTTTGGAGGGCACGATATTCGACAATATTGTCATCCCCGCCAGTGATAATATGCTCATCTATACGAAGAATAAATTCACCTTCCTCAGTTTGTTTGAAGAAGCCGATTGATACAATATTGCGAACCTCAAGTTCATGTAGCAAAGATTCGATTTGAGCTTCAGGGAAAGGAAGTCGTTCGGAAAGCCCCACCAATGTTTTGGGTCCTTCACTACCCAGCATATCGACGATCTTGATTCGAAGAGCTTCGTGTGGGTCCATCAATTTTACAGATTTCCAAGATGTTGGATTTGCACCATCAAATTTATCCGCTAATTCATACGACAGTCCACCGGTATACAACTCACGTAAATCATCCATACCCTCGGCACCCTTGGTTGCGAGTACACCGAGTGTTCCGTGAACTTCTGCCATTCGCATCGAGAACCATTTGTCATCAACTTCTGCAGACCCTGTTGCTCGTAATTTTGTAATCGAGCCTGACTCGGCCAGTTCAACTACCCATCCATGAATAGTTTCATGCTGAATATCGCTAAGTTTGTCTTCATAGAGAGGATTCTTGAGATCAGGATGCAACCCCCCACCCTTTTCCATCAAACGCAATAGCCCATCTGCGTCTTCAGGAATTTTTGCCTTGCCTTGGAAGTAGAGATTAAGGGCATCATCATCCAAATCGGTCGCGCGTGAACGCCCACCTAGCAACCGGCGTAAAATTTCAGGGTCAATGTCCTTCACTAGGTATGCACGGGTACGCATACTGAGCAAATCTTCGAATGCTGCCATGTACAAATTCATACCAAGAACACTAGGCAAAGTGACCCTTGAATGCACGATTCTTACGCCTTCATCTTCCATCCGATTGACGAATTTTTCCAACTCTTCCATGTCTAGGTCGGTATGGAAAATTTCGTTTTGGGCCTCGCGTATTAGTAAACTATCGGCGTGTTGGCGATGTTCTCGGAAAACTTTCTCTGATTTTTGTTGAAATTGTTTGGGACTCACTTCTTCGGCACCAATTCTTCGTGGGACGATCATCGAACGTCCAGACACCTCTCTGAATCGTTTTGCAAAGAGTTGGCTATCTAGCAAATATCGTTGCAATACAGAATCACGCTGATTGTCTTTAAACATCGGATAAATTTCATTTGTATCAATTTCTTGACCGGTTTTGAACAAGAACGAGTTTTCATCAAATGACATTTCAACCACATGGATGTTCTTGAGGTCGCACAATCCTGCCATGAAATATCCGAGCGCCATGTTGAATGCTCGGCCTCTGCATGTTGTGATAATATATGTTGGAACAGAAGAATTCACGATTTGCTCAATGAGAATCTTGTCAGGACTTGGAACCTGAATTGAATCGATGGTGTGTTCTTCAAGGAAGCGTGCCAAGGATTCAGCCACCGGTTGAGATAACCCATACGCCCCTGACAGTAGTAGGCGTGGATCTCGGCCCCGACGAATCGTGGTCACAGTTACATTCAATAATTTGAGAACCGCTAGAGAAAGCTCACGTGTTCGACTCTTGGCTTCACCAGACCAAGAGGGTACTGTAGGCCGATATCCAGTAACTGATGTCACACTAACACGGCTCGCTTGGATTTGATGTACACGATAGGTAGACCCGCCCAGTAGGAATACGTCACCAGGGCGTATATTTTGAACAAATGATGAGGATAATTGACCAATCATCGAACCATCCGCGCTGAAGACAAGGTAGTTGTTATCAGGGGCAATTGTACCAATGTTCGTGTAGTAAATCATCTGAGCGTAACCCCGCTTTCCGATGATGTTTTGTTCCCAATCAACCCAAACTCTACGCTCATCCTCAAGTAAGGATAGAACTTCGATGTAATCATCATAGGAAAGGGTTCGATAGGGGTATGCTGAAGTGATGATAGAGAATGCTTCATCCATGTCAATCTCACCACATATGGTCAACCCAATGACGAATTGGGCTAGAACATCGAAGCAATTTTTTGGGAACCGAAGAAGATCCATCTCCCCGGACATGATGGCCCCTTGGAGGGCGACCAATTCGAGGAGGTCATGAGAAGAAGTGGGTAAGAAGCGGGCACGAGGAATGCCCCCCACATGGTGGCCTGCGCGTCCAATGCGCTGTAACGCCGTGGCAATAGAACCAGGGGAACCCAATTGAATGACTAGGTCCACGCTTCCAATGTCGATTCCCATCTCAAGTGAGGATGAAGATACACAACATCGTAATTCGCCACGTTTGAGTTTACGTTCTACTTCTAGGCGGATTTGCTTATCCATCGAACCATGGTGGCCTTCGACACCAGCCACACCCAGAACACGCAATTTTTGTGTAATGGTCTCGGTCATCTGCCGTGTATTTGCAAAAACAAGCGTGGTTGTATGGGCCTCTACAAGATCCTTGATGATGTCGACATTGTGTTCGAGTAATTGCTTGACCGGAATTTCGCTAAATTTAGGGTGTGGAAGAATGATATCCAAATCCAATTCACGAACCTCGCTCACTTTGGCGATATGGACTCTGGAAGACACTTCATCATCGAATTTAGGCAGCGGTGTATGCGATTCACTCTCACGGTCTTCTGCTTTCACTGGAACAAGAAATTGTGCCACTTCTCCCAAGGGCTCCATGGTTGCAGAAATACCTAGCCTTTGAACTGGATTTGCGATAAGTGTGTCAAGTAAGGCCATGGTTAGAGCCAAGTGTGTGCCTCGTTTGGTTGGAACAAGAGAATGCATTTCATCAATAATTAGCCACTTTAAATCCTGCATTAAGGGTCTGAATTTCTTAGAGGCTAATGCAAGGCCCAACGATTCGGGTGTGGTGATAAGAATATGTGGTGGTTTTCTGAGCATCTTTTGCCGCTCAGATTGGGGGGTATCTCCAGTACGCAAACCAATTTTGATCTCTTGGGCTCTTCCGGGAAGGTAACGCTCTTTGATCTCGGTAAGAGGACCGATCAAATTTCGCTGGATATCGTTGGCCAGTGCCTTGATTGGGGAAATGTATACACAATATACCTGCTTTTCGAGATTCCCATCCATTGCCAAGCGAATAAGTTTGTCAATGATTGTCAAAAATGCAGTCAGAGTTTTCCCCGAACCAGTAGGGGAGCACAGCAATAGGTGCTCACCATCAATAATCGATGGGATTGCCATTTTTTGCGGGTCGGTAAAATCTGGGAATTTGTCCTTGAACCAATCGCGAACCGGTTGGGATAATTTCGACAATAATACCTCGGTCTCCTCATAGGATTCTAAGTATACTGTATCTGCCATGAGAAAATCCTCCTATTACGCGATGGTAAGCGTGACGAAGCGGTATATCAACGATTCGATGAATTGAGATGAATTGGCGATAAATATGTAAATCGTGAGTAGAGGGGTTTGTGAAACTCTGCATCCTAACTGAAATTAGGCCGATTGCTTGATGGGCTAAAGCGCCCGCGCATTGATTGATGAGCGATACGCATGCGCGTCTGGAACGTCTTACTAGCATGCTGAAAAGGCGAGGTGTAATCTTGCCTGCCTTTGAAATACACGGCGGAGTTGCAGGATTATTTGATTTCGGACCAATTGGAGGGCGTTTGCGTCGACGATTGAAAAATTCGTGGCTTGAACATTGGGCTGCACAAGGAGATATTGTTGAAATTGATAGTCCAACATTAACACCTGAATCGGTATTAATCGCCAGTGGACACGTCGGGGAATTCAATGACCACATGTCAGAATGCAACGGCTGTGGTGGAGCATTTCGGAGTGACCATTTGGTTGAAGGTAAGCATCCCAACCCAGATATGCTAACCGCATCTGCATTAGATGAAATCATATCATCCGAGAATATCGGGTGTCCTACTTGTAAAACAAATGATTGGAAATCTGCCCGCCCAATGAATTTGATGTTCAGTACTCGGATGGGTGCAATGAAAGGTGGACGTGTGGCCTATATGCGACCTGAAACGGCACAAGGAATGTTCATGTTATTTCCGGCATTATACCGGCACTTCCGCAATCGGTTGCCATTCGGTGCAGTCCAATCTGGCAAGGGATATCGCAACGAAATCAGTCCGCGACAAGGAATGATTCGATTGCGGGAATTCAATATGGCTGAACTTGAATATTTCATTGACCCAGAGGTTGAACCAAATCATGATTTCTCGAAATGGGAGGGGGTTGCATTCAATCTCGTTCCGGACCCAGAATTTGGAAGTCCAATCGAAATGTCCCCGAGTCAAGCGTCGGCTGAGAATGTCATTCGCCATCCTACTGTTGCCTGGTTCATGGCACGAACATGGGACTTTCTGGTTTCAGTCGGTATCGATCCGGCTAAAATCCGCTTCAGACAGCATGAAGGCACTGAAATGGCACACTATGCAACTGACTGCTGGGATGCTGAGATTCATGGTTCATATGGCTGGGTTGAATGTGTTGGAATCGCACACAGAGGTTGTTACGACCTTAGCGCCCATGAAACCGCTACGGGAGATACCAACCTCCGTGCATGGCGCCCATATGATGAACCAAAAATTGTTGATAAGACCATACTTTCGGGTAACGGTTCGGTGATTGGTCCATTGTTCAAGGGAAAAGCTGGTGCTGTCAACAGTGCGCTTGAAAAATTGGAAAACTTGCCGACTAAATTACCATTTGAACTTCATCTAGAAGATGGTTCCAGTGTTACAATCGAATCGGAAATGATCGAAGAGAAGCGAATACAGAATACGGAGCATGGTGAATGGTTCCTCCCCCATGTCGTTGAACCTGCATTTGGAATCGACCGTATTCTATGGCATGTTTTAGATCACGCTTTTGATGAATCGGAGAAAGGGGGTGAACCGTACACTGTTCTGCGACTAAATCCATCGATTGCTGCTATTGACGTTGCTGTGCTCCCCCTGATGGAAAAGGATGAGTTGGGAAATGTGGCAAATGCGATACATCGGTCTATTTGCGCCACGAAAAATCTGGCATCATACTACGATGGGTCCGGTTCGATTGGTCGACGATATGCCCGTGCCGATGAAGTCGGTGTTCCTTGGGCAGTCACCGTTGACCATGAAACTCTTCAGAATGGGTCAGTAACCATCCGCCGCCGTGATGATGGTAAACAAATGAGAATTCAACCAGATAACCTCATTACTGCACTTACATCAGATACAATCGCTAACCTGTTCTAGTTGTCAATGTTCAAAGGGCGCCGCCGTTCGTACACTGCTGATGGTTGATTCAGATTCCCCAGAGGACTGGACTGAGCGCTATCGGCCTCGCGCTACCCGTGACCTTGAAGGAAATGATACGCAGCGTAAACGAATTCGCAACTGGCTGACATCTTGGGAGAGAGGGGTGCCCGATAAGCGGGGACTGCTTCTCTCTGGGCCACCTGGTGTAGGCAAGACGAGTCTTGCAACAGCCATTGCAAATGACATGGGGTGGGATGTCGTCGAACTGAATGCGAGTGATCAACGAAATGCTGCTGCCATTCGCCGGGCATCAACAGGTAGCGCCAATCATTTCACATTCACAATGGATGGTTCCTTTAGTTCAGATACGAAGCGTCGTACACTCATCTTATTGGATGAGGTCGACCACCTTTCTGGTACATTCAGACAAGCTAGTGAACAGCGAATTGCAGATACACTGAGTGCTAGAATAAATTCGGATAGTAAAAAGAGTACACTGAGTGGTGATAGTGGTGGGAAGGCTGAACTCCTGGAATTGCTTGCGAATACCAAACAACCAGTTTTGCTAACATGTAACGACCCCATGCGATTGTGGGGCCGTAGTGGGCGATGGCGTACAACACGTGACCGATTTTCACGGCTGGCAGAGATTATCGAATTCAATCGGGTATCAGACAGTGCCCTTAGACGCATTGCGAATCGTGTATTGGTTGCAGAAGGGGTTACTGCAGATGCGGTGGCAATTGACCACCTTGTAGCCGCAAATCCAGGGGATATCCGAGCCATTGTTCGTGATTTACAAGCGATTTGTGCAACCTCACCTACACACATTAGCGAACAAGCGGTAATGGAACAAACCGTCATGGGTCAGCGTGATCACCAAATTGATTTATTCCCTGGGTTAGAGAAATTATATCGAACCCAAAATTCCAAGGAAGCTGCCCGTTTGAGTTTGATCTTAGATAAAACACCTGACGAATTTATCGCGTGGGTCACTTGGAACAATGCCTCGGTGATGCGCCAACCTGAGAGTTGGGCTCGCGCTTCTAGGACCCTTTCGATTGCAGCAAAGTCAATATTTGTTAAATTTTCAAATCTCGCCTACCGCTCATCATATTGGGGGGGGAATCTAGGTTCGTTAGCGGCGAGCGTGGCCTCCACTGAGAGACGGCCAGACAGATTTTCTTTGCAATTTCCGGCATTTTTGAGACGTGGGAATGAATCATGGCGACGCTCCTCTATTGTCGAATGTTTGGCAGAGACTTGTGGAGCGAGTGAAATGGCAGTTCGTGAGGAATTGTGGCCCGCACTAAGAGCAATATCGAGTGATAAACTTGAAGGTGACCCCGAAAATTTTGACATCTCCCTCGCATTTGGACTGTCATCCAGTGATCACCTTGCCCTACATGGATTACGAGCCGATCTCAAAACAAGTAAAGCAATTGCTGAACGGTATGAGGAAATCCAAATTATCAACACATCCCCTGGAATTCAGGGGGACTTGTTACAGGTTGATGAAAAGATTAACGAAGAAACGAAAGCAGAACCTGATTCTTCTCAAAAATCGTTGGATTTCTTCTAATTCTTATTTTCTCTGCGCCAGGTTCGAGGGTGGAACAATACCAATACAGTGAGTAATTCCAATCGACCTGCCCACATTAGAAGCGATGTGTAGAATAGCGAATACCAGTTAAGGCCCGCCCATGTAGATGTCGGGCCAAAAGCACCCAAAGCTGGGCCGGTGTTTCCAAGTGCAGCGAAGATTACAGATAGGATTGTTTCCAACGAATGTGTAGGCTCAAATAACGCTAGCACGACAAGGCTAGTCATCGCTAGGGCAGCCCAAGTAGCCAGCATTCCGATAACAACCCACATTCGTGAATCATCGACCACTTCCCCATTCATTCGAACACTGACAATAGCTCTGGGCTGAACCATACGATGAATTTCACGCCGTGCGAGAACGAAAGCTAATCGAAGACGCAAAATCTTCAACCCACCACTCGTAGATCCGGCTGAAGCCCCCACGACCATTAGGAAGAGGAGTACAAACAGAGATAGAACGGGCCAACTCGCGAAATCTGCACTAGCATAACCGGTTGATGTACCAATGGCAGCCGCTTGGAATGCCCCGTGCCGCAAAGCATCACCCCATTCCCAACCAGCACTGTGAACGAGATTGATTGTGAAGATTGCCCAAGCACCTGCAAGAACGAGGAAATATACTCGCAACTCCTGATCATTGACAACTTTGGTATATTCCTTTAGAAGAAGGAAATGAAAAAGCGTGAAATTGATACCGGTAGCGACCATGAAGAAGGTGATGATTCCTTCAACAAGGGGACTATCGAAATCCATAATTCCACCGTCTGTCGTGCCAAAACCACCTGAAGGCATTGTGGTTAATGAATAATTGATTGCATTGAACCAATGTAGGTCAGCCCACCACATCAGCAGGATGAATTCGAGCACTGTGAATCCAATGTAGATGCCCCAAAGTGCCTGTGCTGTTTCTTGAAGTCGTGGTCGGAGTCTACTCAGTGAAGGACCTGTTAATTCGGCACGGGCAATAGACATGCCACCGCCTAGTGCACGACTTAATAGCAGCATACCAAGCATGATGATTCCCATTCCCCCTAGCCACTGTGTGAATGAACGCCAAAACAAAATTGCATAAGGTTGGCTAGCAATGCAG
>JAPKEY010000025.1 GCA_028821815.1 Candidatus Poseidoniales archaeon
TAGGCACGCTGACCAATCATTTCCACGAGTTGACTCTGTGCCATTGGTTGGTGGTAAGCGATGAGGGCCGCAGCTGCAAGCAAACGCTGTGGCACCTCAGTCCTGAACGACGAAGGGATGTGATTGGCCAATTTCGGTTTGACCTCCATGACCCACCTTCCACTGACGCTGGTCAATTGCAATGCGCCGCCGGGTCGGCGTTTCATGGTGTGCTGAAGTGATTCTAGATTTACGACAATTTCACTTGGGTTTTGTTGCATAGATTCAGCGAGTTCTTCGATGGAGAGCGAGCGCCCCGCCCCGAATAATGTGGCTTCAAGTAGGGTGCGAAGATCGACATCACTCATCATCCAGACCCCCATCTGCCTGTCGTGGACCGATGCCAATTTCTGTGGATATAGCCGCGAAATCATCGAATTTCGGCCACTTATCTTGCAAGAAAATATCGCCACTTGGATATTCCATTTGCCATAAATCGGTGTAACCACGATGTGTAAGGAAAAGAGCCGATACAAAACCAGTAACTTGACCCTCTTCTTCAGCCTCGGTCAAGGTCCACCCTTCTGCGGCTGAATGTTCAGCGAGTTTTGTTGCGACTTGTTCAAGGGTAACTGGTGCACCTTCAGGGCTGGAGGCTCGAATCGCCTCCCAGCAACGACGAATGTCATCCTCAAGATCTTCCTTATGCATTCGCGTGGTCACATTTGACATCCAATCAGTAACCTCTGCAGCATGTTTGATACGGCTGGCTTCACGGATGCGGCGTTCTTCGACATCTTGATGCGCACCTTGCAAAGACATCAGTAATTCTGTGAGTGTCACTGGGCGACCCTCATCTCTCTTGACCCGACTATCGAGGAGATGGGGGAGTACATCGGTCGTTTGCCCCGTGATGATCCCGACACTGAAATTGTATTCTTCATCCTCAAATTCGGTTTGCCACCCTTCCAAGGCCCACGGATCTTCTTCCCATTCCTCTTCGGCGCGTTCTGCGCGCTCAAGGAGTTTCGAGGCTTGTCCGTGCAACACCTGCCATGCCATCCGAATCAGGCGTCCGCAAGTTGGTAGGTCAATATTTTCGGCATCCTTTGTTCGTTGATTGAATTGTTCGATGAATACGGACAAGTCTACATCCCAGGGGTCCAAACTTGCATCGCTAAACATTTGGAAAACGAGGGCGACTGAGCGGTCGAATGGATCGATGAGGCTCTGATGCTCTGCGCTTTCTAAGTCTGCGATTTCAATCAAACGATCAATGTAACGATGCTTGTCAAGATTGGTTTCATCCTGTTCACCAAGCAATTGCTTGACGATGGTTGCCTGCATATCACGGGTCTCGAGTAGAGACATCGAAATCACTCCTGTTCCTCAGCTTCAGGGACATCTACAACTTCTCCGATGGGTTCGGATTCAGCCTCATCCTCGGCCTTTTTCGCTTCGACTGCGTGTTCCCATTCGAGTTTCTCGTCCATGTCTTCCTTGCCATCGGCAGCGCGATCTGCAAGTGATACGATGGTGACATCCGGCCCGTCATTTTCGATGATTTCGGGGCCTTCTTCAATAGATTCGACTTCAACCTCACTTTCGTTGCTCTCCTCGGCATCGAGTAGTGAGCCACCTAGGCTAGCAGGTGTTGGCAATTCCTCGGGAGCTGATTCCATATTGGCAGGGTCGGGGAGATTCTGAGTCAATTCTGCCTTCTTCTCAAGAGTGGCTAAAGACGCAGCAAGTTCAGCCTCGGCTGCTTCACCGAGTTCAATCGCTTGTTCACGGTCAAAGTCCGTAATTCGACGGCTGCAACCATCACCAGCGTGCGTGATACCGATGTGATGATCTGCAAGTTGTAGGCTGACCTTTCGAAGTGTGACCATGATGAACTGAGCACGTTGACTACGAAGACGACAGAGACGAGCGATGTGTTCGGCATTGTATGCATCTAAGTTCTGATCTACTTCATCGAAGTAGTAGAATGGACTGGGTTCGTAATCCTGAATGGCGAAAATTAGTGCCAAGGCAGCCATCGATTTCTCACCACCTGAAAGAAGACTGAGTTTGCTCTTGCTCGATTTTCCTCGTGGTTGACACCACATTTCAAGACCACCTGTGAAAGGATCTTTTGGATTCTCAAGGCGTAACTCGGCATTTCCACCATCGGACAATCGTTTGTACACTCGCTTGAAATTCTTAGACACAATTTCCAGCACAGTAGTCAGCCTAGACTTGCGCTCACCTTCCAACTTCTCAGTGAGTTCAAGGAGGTCGGTACGACGCTTTCGTAGGACGGAGGAATCATCAGTGATACGCACGAGGCGCTCTTCAGCTTCATCATATTGTTCGATGGCCATCATGTTCACATCGCCTAGACCCGAAATGCGGCGCTCTATGTTCCGAACACTCGATTCCGCATCACCGACACTTGGTAAATCAATATCTTCGGATAAGGGTTCGACATTCTGAGATGCCATCTCTTGGGTAAGTTCTTCCAAGAGGCGATTCTTGTTCTCAATTTCTAGTGACAGTTCGTCACAGCGATTACGTAGAGATTCCCTCTTTGCACTATTTTGCTCTAGAGCGGCCTTAATTCCAGCACGATCTTCGCGGAGTGACTTGGAACGCTCGTTGAGTTCCCGGTGTTCTTCAGCAACTTGTTCGTGAGCTTCGGAGACTGTTGACAGATCTGTGTTCAGTGTCTCAATTTCCGCATTGAGTTCCTCAATTCGCGCCTCACCTTTACTGACGATTGATGATTGCTCAGAAATACGTCGCTCAATTTCATTGACATTGTGCTGTAATAATTCTGTATTTGCATTACCTGTTGCAAGTTTCGACTCGGCATCGATTTTTGCTTGCATTGCAGTGTTTCGTAACTCATCACTGGATCGAAGACGTTCAGAGAGGTGGTCCGGTGAAGATGAAAGTAGGCTGTCGGATGCGATTTGGCGCGCCTTCACGGCAGAGTTGTATGCCTCGGTAGCCGCATCTGCACGATCTTGAGATTTACCATGGATATTTTTGACTTCAGTAAGTTGGGAATTGCACACCTTGACCTTGTCTCCAGCGGTTTCAAAATCGGTATTCGCCCTCTTCATGTCTTCTTGCCATGCCCGTAGTTTGAGATTGGAATCATCCCCACCAAGATTGTTGATGCGTTCTCGGAGGCGATGTTGATTTTGTCGTGCTTCAGCAAGAGCCGCATTCACCGTATCGGAAAGTATCTCAAGGCGACTGAGTTCTGTTTCAGCCTGTTGAACGGCGTTCATCCCTGTAATGTTGCCACCGAATTGTGGACGACGACCACGAACCGCACCACCGACCATGGCACCACTTGCTTCGGTGATGCCACCATCAAGAGTAACCATTCGCACACCACCCATGTGGCGGCGGGCCGTACCCATATCTCGAACAATGAGTGTGTCGCGGACAGAGTGTTTAACTGCAGATTCAATCGATTCATCAAATTCTAGAAGGTCAAAGGCAAACCCGATGATACCATCTTGACGGGAAGTCATAACCGCTTTTCCACCCGGTCTACGGACGATAAGTTTGTTCAAGGGTAGGAATGTTGCACGCCCTGCTTGATTATCGCGCAACCACTTGATACAGGTGGCTGCGGTTTCATCGTCGCGGACAATGATACTGTTCATTCCACCACCGAGTGCATAGCCCAGAGCGTCCTCATGTGCAGTATCCTTGGGCTCACACAATTGTCCAAGCGGGCCGAGAATACCCGATACTTCACCCGAATCTTTGAGAGACATGATGGCGGATACGGCTCGAGCCAGGTTTGCTTTCGAGCCAGATTTGTTTTGCATCTCGCCCTCAGCACGAGCCAATGAACGCTCCGCTTCTCGGACTTGACGTTCAACATCCTCAGTCTGGTCCATCAGCGTTCGTTCTTGACGTTGTAGACGTGTGAGTTCTTCGGCCAATTGACTTCGATCATTTTCACCCTCGGCAATCTGGATATCTTCCCCCGCCAATTGCAGATCATCGCGTGTGAGGCGAGCGTCGGAAAGTGATTCTTCGAGTTCCGCGAAGCGTTCCTCAGTCATCTCCACCTGGTTTTGGGCTCGGTCTGCCTCCAGAGAAAGTCCCCCTCGTGCCTCGTCGGCCTTGGTAACGGCTTCGGTCGCCTTACCAAAGGCTCGATTGAGATCATGAGTCGCGCGGTCGCCTCCTGAAATAGCGTCACGCGCTGCTTTTTCTTCCGCTGCTGCAGATTCCATATCGGCATCAGCCTTAACCAATGCTTCTTGGGCATCTACAAGGCCCACTTGATGCTTGTCAAGAGCTTTTTTTGCGCTAGATTGTTCTTTGGAAAGGACTTGGATTTCATCCTGTGCCTCTTCTATTGAGGTCTCTGAATCGGAAATGCGGTCTTTACGAGTTTCAACGTCGACCTGCAATTTACGGAGGCGTTCTCCAAGTGCTTTCCCATCGTCACCAAGAACTGAATCGAGTTGGCGCTCAATATCAGTAATTTCAACATCAAGGTCTAACAGTTCAGAACCGGTATTCCGAATCGATTCGGAAAGTTCCTCGATACGAGTGAGGTAGCCTGTTCGTTCATCGGCAATCATTTGAATGTCATTTAGACGTGAACGATGGCGTGCATGAATAGCAGTGATTCGGGCATTTTCAAGCGCTTCTGCAAGATCGCGATATTTCATTGCTTGTTGGCGTTCCTTGCTGAGTGTTTTCAGCCGAGCCTTGAGTTCATCTTCTAACAGGGTGATTCGTTCGAGGTACTCCTCCGCCTTCTTTCGCTGTCTATCTGCACGCTTGATTTCATCGTCATACGCCGTAACGCCAGCCACATCATCCAGAACTTTTCTACGATCACGAGTAGTCATGGTTGACAATTGAGTGACATCACCCTGGAGGACAATGTTGTAGCCATCCCCTCTGGCTCCTGCTTCAGTGAGAATTCTGCGGAATTCAGTGCTGGTCGAACTGCGCTCGTTTAGGTAGTAACCGTTGACGGAATCATTCTTTCGATTCAGTTTGACTGTGCGGGTAAAACGAACTTCATCGGCATCAACACGGAGTCGACGTTGGCCGGAAGCATCCGCTGTGTTGGCGAATACTAAAGTCGCGGTGCATGAACGAGCGGGTTTGTCCTTCTTACCACCGTTGAAAATCAAATCCTTGACATTCTGGGCACGTAGACTCTTGGCACTGCGGGGACCGAGTACAAATTGAATGGCGTCTCCGCAATTGCTTTTCCCACTGCCATTGGGGCCTGTAATCGCCGTGAAACCCAATCCAAACGGTATGACCACCTCACCCTTGAACGACTTAAAATTCTCTAACTCAATTGCCTTCAGAAACATCCCATCTCACCTGTTTGTATATCTCGAAGGATATACACTAGCACAGACTCGCAGTTCGGTCCACCTTAAACACTGTGCTTCCCGCACACGAGGGGAGGGGGGTTTTTGGCAGCTATTAGAGCCGCCGTGTTGCGTTTATTATCAGCCCAATGAACCACTAAATTCACACTGCTGACAACCTTCCCCGCTACAATAATGACAGGTTCGACCCATACTCTCGCCCCAATTATCGTCTGCACTGACTTGGAATGGATCTTCGAAGGCATCGAGCATCAGAGCACTACGAAGTTCACCCACTGAGAAATCGCCACCTAGATGGCGTTCTGCGGAGCCGATGAATTTACGTGTACCAGAATCATGTCCCGGTGAATGATGGCCCCTTCGACGCAATGAACCACCAATCAATGATAGAAATAGGGCGATGGTGAGCAGAATCAATGACATCCCACCCATCAGTGGAAATCCAAGAAGTTCGCCCGCATCGAGAGGTTGCCCATTTTCGGTCAGCATACCAAAGAAATCTGCAACGCCAACAAACCCAACAAGCATACCGAGTCGCTGGAAGCGCTTGCCTCGGCGTTCTGTTCTGCTGGGTTTTTGTTGCCTAGAAAACAATGTTCGGAGGGCTGTCCAGGTCAAGATTAAGCCCCCAGACAAGAATATGACATCGATAGGTTCCCACGCCCCCAATGGCTGCAGGCACTCTGAAATCCCGACGGCATTGAGATCAGTCTGTATCGCAGATTCACTGCAAGCGCCACTGAAAACCATAGTCAATACGAGCTTGTGCATCTCCCCACTTCCCATCTGATAGAAGCCGATGTGAAGATTCCAGAGTGTTAAGACCGATAGCAACAGGCCGATAGCGAGTTTCGCGACATGCTTTGCTCGACCCATTACCTTCATTGTATACCGGGCGAGTATTATGACTATCGACGGGTGCCCCCGGAGAGGGTAACGTTGAATGCAACAATGCCAACCACCGAATGGAATGGGATAGCACAATGGCGGATGTCGTAGTCGTCGGATCAGGGATTGCCGGTCTATTTGTGGCGACTCGTTGTGCTAGGGCCGGATTGTCCACATTGGTTGTGACCAAGAAAAATCTCTCCGACTCTTCGACAAATTGGGCCCAAGGTGGAATCGCAGCAGCGATGTCAAATACAGATTACAAAGCCCATATCAAGGATACTATCGAAGCCGGTTGTGGCCTCTGTGACCCGAAAATAGTTGAAATGGTTATTCGGGAAGCTGCCGATCGAATTGAAGATTTGATATCTTCTGGCGTCCAATTTGATTCAAATGAAGATGGGTTTGATTTGACCATTGAAGGTGGACATTCTTCACGGCGAATCCTTCATTCCAAAGATGCAACTGGCGCTGAAATCGAACGTGCACTGATTGTTGAGGCACGTGCATCCCCCAACCTTGAACTGCTCGAATCACACATGGCTGTCGATTTGATACTCAAGGAAAAATCGGCTGAAATCAAGCATATCGCTGGAATTTGGACCCTCACACAGGAAGGTGTTGTGCGAACCATCCCTGCTCAAGCAATCATCATTGCAACGGGGGGCGCTGGCCATATTTACCGCCAAACCACAAATCCACCTATTGCAACCGGCGATGGTATTGCGATGGCCCACAGGGCAGGAGCTAGTGTTCGAGACCTGGAATTCGTTCAATTTCACCCAACTGCACTCGCCCTTTCCGACGAGAGACCCTTCCTGATTACCGAGGCCCTGCGTGGCCATGGAGCCGTACTGATGACATCCGATGACATGGTGAAATGGAAGATTGAGGGGGGTGACCCTGCACAACACTCTTTCATGCTCGATCACGATTCACGAGGATCATTGGCAACCCGTGATATCGTTGCTCGTGCTGCGGACCAAGAAATGAAACGAACCGGTGAAAACTGTGTCTGGTTGGTAACATCACATCTTGACAAGCAAGAAATTCGAGACCGATTTCCAACCATTCAATCTCGTTTGGAAAAAAATGGATTAGAACTAGGTATCGATGCGCTACCAGTAGCACCTGCCGCCCATTACATAGTAGGTGGTATTTCTGTCGATGAAAATGGATTGGCCATGCAAAACCCTACTTGTTCAAATGATTTGCAATACCCCGGTCTATATGCAATTGGGGAGGTGGCCTGTACAGGTCTACATGGGGCAAATAGACTGGCATCAAACAGCCTATTGGAAGCGGTTGTTTTCTCCCACAGATGTGCGGAGCATGTAATCAAAAATGTCACTGCAGGAGGGGGTCAAACCGACCTCCCCGAATGGCGTGCAGAGGGGTTGTCTACTCTGGTTGAACATTCACCACTGAGAAGTGACAGAATCGCACTCCAATCGACAATGACCGATGATGTCGGCCTGGTCAAAAGAAATGTAAGGTTGCAACGAGCTCAGCGTCGATTGGAATTCCTTCGAGAAGAAGTAGACAAGATCTGGAGAGGAAGTCTTCCCACTAGGGAGGTCGTCGAATTACGAAATATGATTCATGTTTCGAGATTGGTTACAAGTGCAGCGATAAATCGTAAAGTAAATGTGGGTCTACATCACAATCTAGATTGTGATTAAGTCCCCGTACTCTGCTCAATTCCTTTGACAAGAGCGTGGAGCGTTTGATTCCGCGGCGTAGGGATGCCCAAGGCCTCACCGCGCTTGACAACCTCCCCACAAATGGAATCGATTTCTGTTTCTCGGCCAGCCATAATATCCTGTAACATGCTCACACGGTTGTCGGCAGTGGCACGACAAAGATCTTCAAGTGATTGTGCAAGGTCGAAATCAGCCATTTCAACCCCTTCAGCAGTTGCGATACGAGCGGCCTCCTCCATCGCAGCCAGACCTGTTTCAAACAGTTCAGGGTGAAGGAGCATCTCCCCGTTCAGGATCCCAGCGATAGCACAAACAGGATTGATGGCCACATTTAGCAACAATTTGGTCCAGATTGTTTTATTGATTTCTTCAGACCAAAGGGGATTCAAACCGGCTTCATCCAACGCAGACATCAGGCTGTCGACCCGTGGTTCAACTGGTTCAAGATCACTGCCGATGAATCCACCTAGTTTGATTGTCCCCCGACTGGTCCAGTGAACTTCACCAGGTCCAATTCGAATTGCACCGTGGGTGGTCGATGCACCGAGAACCCGATGCTTGCCCACAAAATTTGCCAATTTTTCCATGTGGCCTATTCCGTTAGAAAGACACATTACAAGTCCGTTTAGAGATAATACCTGATCTGCAATTTTGCATAGATTAGGGACATCGTAACTTTTCCCGCAAAGAATAGCATAATCAGCCCACCCCTGTAATTCGACGGGTATTTCCTGTAGATTGGTGTCTAGAACAGTCCAACGATCGGGTGCAAGGGCAATGGTTCGACCATCTGGTGTGTCAAGGAGAAGGCCGACTGCATCGAGAGCTTGTGCGGTTTCTCCACGCGCGCATAGCAGTACTTCACATCCCGCGCGCGCGAGGCGTGAGGCGACCAAACCTCCAATTGCGCCCACTCCAAGGACAGCCACACGCATCACGTATCACATCCATCAGGGGCGATGCAATGGCTGACCGCGTGTAATATCCAATAATCTGTTGAAGGTTCAAACCACAAGATATTCCGAATTGTATTATTCTCATCGAAAATGTCGATTCCAGTCTGCCATTCCTCTCCGGGTTGTAGAATGAATGAACTTAGATTCAAATTCGTCTGTACACCGAAGGTCGCACGTTGAACTTCAATGTTCACCGGCTCATCACCATGATTCCAGATGGACCAAGATGAGTCGATATCCCGACCATACCACGCATCAAGTGATGTCGGCCCGGGATGGAGTTCCAATACTTGCATTGTTTGACCATTAATGCACTGTAGAAGTACCCCCCTCCCTGGGAATATCAGTGTACCATTCATTGAATGAGCGTTATCTGGATCATATGCCCCTTGGGGAATCTGAGAAATATTCCAAACCCAAGTGCCATTCTCATCGGTATCTTGCCAATTCGCATTCGCAGGACTTTGGTTTATGTCGAATGGGCAATGCAGAATATCGTCATCATCTAAGTGTACAAGATAGTACGCATTAGGGAAGGTCGAAGAGGCTGGATATGAACCTTCAAACATCAATGGATGTTGATTTTCAATGTCTAGGCGCCACTTGATAATCGTGCCATCGTCCATTGTCACAACGAGATTTGGTGCAATCATTCTGTTTAATCCACCATGCAACCCATTGACTGTGCGACCCGCGCCGAAGACCCCATCGATACAAACTGTATCATTGGTGCCGGAGGCCAAAGGCAAGACCGTGTCACCATCGAAAGAGAAGAGTGGTGACTCAATTGTCAGATTGCCCGATTGTATCTCATCGAGGAGAATCTCAGTACAATATTGTGGTGCATCTCTATCACCATCCCATGTCCACTGGGGTGCCGCTACTGCAGGTCTAGTCGAAGGTGAGAAAAGGACTGAATGGCTACGTGGCTCAAGATTTTCCACCCAATGAAGTGTCAGGATGAATGGGGATGATGCCCACATCAGGATATCTGCTTCATATCCAATCTCATAGATTTGACCTAAAGATGGACCTATATCTTCGAAGGCGCAATTGCCGATATTGTCGGGATTAGGTTGGTTACAACCCCTCCATTCGCTCATAACCTCCAAACCAGTGAACGAAACTTGAAATTCAACATCGATAGACACCACACCCTGAGTCTTGAGCGGAAACTCCACCGCCCCAACCACACCAGGTGTGAAAGATACCTCTGTTGGCCAGTCCGAGGTGTCGAGTCCAGCATCCCAATCATGTAATTCCCCAACGGGCATCAGACCAGGGAATCCGAGTAATAGCATTGCGACCATGACTATTCCAATACGGTTTTTTGTACCGTTATCAAATCCGGCTGATTCATTCAATACGAATGGTGGGGCACTTGTTTCAGGACTAAATCGTCGCCAAGTTCCGATGCCGACCAAAACTAACCATGGCCAAAATCCCCCACTCAAAATCACATAGATGCCTACAGCCAAAACGCCTACGAAAAGCCAAGTCTGTGTCGAACCCTCTTCCATTTCACCCGGTTCAAGTAGGGCTGAAAGGAGACGATCTCCAGGAAATCCTGGCAATGGAAGCAACAAAATCCAACCCATTGTACCTAGGGAGAGCCCTGCAAGACCGAGTGGGTGTAACCACACAGAACGGAGGCCCACCTCTTCTGAAGTCAGGAGAAAACTCAACACCAATTCTGACAATATGGATGGTTCAACAAGAGGGGGTGCTGTTTCAAACGGGGGTGATATGTTTGAAGTCAACCAATATCCAAGGATTGTTAGAGCCGTTCCTGAAAAAATCATTGTTAGTGGAGCGATTAATGAGACGAATGCAAGGGATTTCCGATCCCGAAAAGCAACCAAATCCATTCGCCTTTGGCTGGTGAATCCAATGATTCCGAATGGCCAAATTGGTACAGCAGGTGTCATCAAAAATGGCACTGCAAGAGGAATATGATGCCCTAAACTCACGCCACTTCGGAGTGCAATTCGTCGACGTAACTCACTACCGATGAACATTACAAATACAATCGGTAAAGCAAACCAACAAAATGCTTCAGTCAATAAATTGGGATCTGTCAATTTCAGATTCGGATCTTGTAGTTGTAACCATGAGGCTCCAGCAAGCGCCAAGAAAAACGTGAACACAACCCATACTACAGATGTTTGACCATTTGAGAGTCCTTCACCTTGAGGTGGTTCGGGCAGTATCACGAGATCGTACGGACTTCCCTCTTGGATAACCGCAATCCAAGAAAGATCACGCAAGTGCTTATTCAAAGCACTCAAGGCCCCATCTACATTGTCTTGGTTGGCAACAAGATTGACCTGCCAACCAATTTCAACATCTGACATTTCTTCAATGATGTTGAACCAACGGCCAATGATACGCTCTAGAAGAGCCCGATGTGACCATAGTTCCGCATCGATACGGAGGGGTTCAATCGTGTCCGGCTCGCCCATTGGTCCCACCTCTGTAGGGCTCGCGACCCTTCAACCGATATATGACCCACGCTTCACAAAAGTGACGAACAGGATCCAAGGTCCTGCTCATTTGTTCTTGAAGCGCTTGAGACGAAACGTCTCTTCCCGCTCCATTTCTTCAAGACGAAGTTGGATGAAAGACTGCGCTTCTTGCATTTCTGGGATGACCTTGAATTCGAGTGCATTAACTCGACGCTTGGTCGCTTCAATTTCAACCAGTAGGCGCTTGAGTGTTGCTTCCATCTCTGCGGCTATGACAATTTTCTCAATGAGTTTGGAATATCCATCTGCTGCTTCGTCAATATATGCCGAACCACCGATGAGACCCATGCCACGGTCAAGGATGGTGCTTGTCAGATTAGTACCCTGAACACTTGGAACTACGACACCCATGATATTTCGTGGCTTGACTTCAACTTCTGGGTGGTTTGAAATCGCAATGGCTGCGCTCTTGACAGCAAGGCCACCTTCAATCGCGCCAGCCAAACTGATTCCTTGAACCGCCTCTCTGTAGGTTTGAACAAGGCCTTCTCGAGCCGCAATCATCTCCGAGAGTAGCATTCGGAACTCATGGAACAACCCATCTCGTTTAAGTTTCAGAAGATTGTAACCATTCTGTGTCTGTTTGATTCGTCGCTTCAGGTTGATGAGTTCGGAACGGGTAGGTTTGATATCCAACGCCATACATCTCACCTCCTTCAATTAACTAAACAGCATGTTCACTTCTTTTCAGTGGGATGATATTTGTCAATCCACTTTTGATCAAGACGAACCAGATACTTGGTCGAAATATTCTGCATCAAATCCCAGCATAGGTCTAGAGTTTCATCAATCGAGCGATCTTCGTCACGACTCTGTCGCAGGAACTTGTCCTCGAAAAGAGCTGAGAAGTCCAACAATTGCTTGTCACGTTCGTTCAACGCATCTTCACCGACAATGGCAACCAAACCACGCAACTCACGACCTTGGGCGTAACCTGCGTACATTTGGTCAGATACCGATTTGTGATCTTCCCGAGTTGTCTTCTCACCGATGGTACCACCCATCAATCGTGACAGACTCGGTAGCACGTTAATCGGCGGATAGATACCGGAACCGTGCAACTCACGAGAAATTACAATCTGACCTTCTGTAATGTATCCAGATAAATCAGGAATCGGGTGCGTAATATCGTCACCAGGCATGGTCAGAATAGGGAATTGGGTGATGCTTCCCTTCTTCCCTTTCACCAAACCCGCGCGCTCGTATAGCATGGCCAAATCGGTGTACATGTAACCTGGATAACCACGTCGACCTGGTACTTCTTCACGAGCGGCAC
>JAPKEY010000204.1 GCA_028821815.1 Candidatus Poseidoniales archaeon
CGTGGCTTCGACGGGAATTTTTCGCAACACGGGGCCCTTGGTTTGCAAATTTGGGCCGAAGAACTTGGTGACACTGAACAAGAGGCGTGGGCTGCAGTTTTGGCGGATGATAGCCTTGTCATCATCGATTCAAGCCTTACGCCACAACCTGAAGGTGGCTTCGACCTCTCCCCTACACTTGACTTGACCATCGGCAGCCCCATCCTCATCAGCGACCCTGCCAATTCGGGCGTAAATCGTACTGTTTTTGTCGCTGGGATTCTCAAGCCTGAAACCTCGATTTTCATTCCCGGTATATACATTCAATCTGATTTCGCTGAAGAGAGATTTGACGCCAAACCACAGATTGTCTGGTTCAGCATGCCAGATGACACACCTGTGGCTGAACAAGAGCATGCAGCTGATGAAATTGAACGAGGCATGATCGAAGAAGGCGTTGGCGTCTTCGTCATTGAAGTCGCCTTTGCCAAAATTCAATCGTTCATTTTGTCTATATTCAATCTCCTGAAGGCTTTCCTTGCACTTGGTTTGGCCGTTGGTATTGCGGGATTAGCAGTGGTGACCATTCGAAACGTCAGTGAACGGCGCCATCAAATCGGCATTCTGCGCGCTCTTGGGTTCCAGAGAAGCATGGTGGTTGCTACCTTCCTGGTCGAATTGTCATGGGTTTCCTTCTTGGGGATTTTGAATGGGGCGTTGGTTGGCATTGGTTTCCATTATGCGCTGTATGATCGATTCCTCAAGGAGGACGGTGCAGAATTTATCATGCCATGGAATGAGATATACATGATTGTCATCGGTGCTTACATCCTGACGTTGTGTGCAACACTGTGGCCGGTTCGAAAGGCTGCCTCTATTCGACCGGCAGAAGCTCTCCGGGATGTAAATTAAATTACAAATAGTTCGTTCTAGGTTTAATAAAGAAATGCAGATTTAAGCCACTAAAAGTAACTTGGACCGGCGGTCACTATAAATACAAAGTTTTTCTGTGGCGAAGCACCCACTGTGAGGGAGGACTGTAAAGTGAAACAAATTGTACCTATTGTACTCACGGCGTTGATGTTGACTAGCTTGTTTGCTGGAATCGACTTCGCTGATGAACTGAAAGATACGAACGAAATGGAAACGGGTGGCCGTGCGGCTTACGAATTAAACCTGCACGACGTCTTGCAACCACGAGAAACATTCGTGGATCAAGCCGGCAACACTCGGAATGGAATAGACATTGGTGACATCGTCTATTTCCGGCCGATCATCATCAATGATGGTGACAACGCACACGACGAATTTAACATTCGCGTGTCTGTTACTCCGGCTGGAGATGGTCAAACCGCTGTAATCGACAATCTCGATGACGCTGTTTGTCCCGGTACCACCACTGTAACTGGATGCAGCTTCAACACGCTAGCCTCTGGTGACTTCTTGGGTGGCGGTAATTACCGTGTCCAAGCAGAAAGTGGCGGTGACCTATCATGGACACCTTCAGTTCCTGGTGAATACACTGTAACAATTTCACTCGAAGTTGACAGTTCAATGGATGGCGATCTAACCAACAACGACATGACGTACACCGTCACAGTCCAACACTACCGTGACATCGTTGTCGACCTTTGCTGGACAGATGGCCCTGGTGGCGACTGTCTTGCAGACAATGCAGCATACGATAACGTGCAGGGCGCAGGTCCACACCAATTCGCACTAATGGTCACTGCAGATGGTTCCGAATCATGGGCACCTCGTGCAACAACCGTAACGGTTGAGTTCGCAGGCGCATACAATGATGACACCTCTGATATGCCATCCATGATGGACACTGATGGAGCGGGTACCAACCCCCCTGTTCAGGCCTCAGGCAATGGACACACCTACACGATTGTCATCGGTGACGATGCTACAGTCGACGTATGGCATAACCTGTCAACACTGGATGATCCAGTGACCGATGCCACTGACTTGGCAGAGAACCCATGTTCGAATGGTGCCAACCCATGTGCGCAAACTCGCACAGTGATGACCTTCCAGCAAGTCTACACCTTCCACGGTGAAATCGTGGGAGATACAGCCACATCTGGTGCATCTGAGGCACCTGTCAGCTTCAGTGTCACTGCAATGTTGGCAAGCTTCGATTCATATGAACCCGCAGCCGGAGCAGCCGGTGGCGGACCAGGTGGAGAAGAAGAAGCTCCATCGATGATTATGAAAGAGCAAACAGTAGACTATGATGATCGCACGGGCAACAACGATGGAGCCCTCAGCGGATACTTCTCAGTCTTCCACGACATCGGCACAACCTCACTCACAGCCGGTGACAACGAAGCGACAGAAGGAACCCTGAATGTTGGCGACATTACGCTAACCGCGAGTGTTGTCTTTGGCGGTTCAGCCCAAGATAATTACTACGACTGGGATGTCACGTTCACTGTCACAGACGAGAACGATCAAGATGCCCTCATGGGCAATCCGGGTATCGCCAACGAATGTTTGGATGAATCCGAGGATGCCTACTCGCACACAACACTCAGCGAGACGAACCTAGGGTCCTTCCCTGAAGGTAAGGCTTGTCTGGATGTCAATTTGCAAGCTGGCCGATACACAGTCACTGCAACTGTCAACATGCTCAGTG
>JAPKEY010000205.1 GCA_028821815.1 Candidatus Poseidoniales archaeon
CAGATTTTTTTCGCAGACCTACACTTTTGCTTCCACGCGCAGGAGCACGGGCAGGTGTAGGTGTAGCCTTTTTACTCGTAGATTTCACACTAGATGGTGCAACAGGTGGGGCTTTTTTGGTACGGCCTGGCGGTGATGGGGGGCCAGTTGAGTGTGTAGGACTGCGCTGATTTGGTTTAGTAGCACGAGAATCAGAATCAGAGGGAGATTTTTTAGGGTTCTTGAACGGATTGGAAGGTTCCTTTTTTGACCCCAAGTCTTTCCTGCCTCCGGCCGGACCTCATGCCGGCCTGCCATAAGGGTTGGCTTCGTCGAATGCAGATCAGTTCCACAGAATTGGAGTTTCATCCGTTCGTAGATCTTGCTTCACACCTGATTCATCCAATGCAGTTGGCGAACCCCACAGCAATTGTAGACGCCCGAGTGTGGCAATCATACTACCATTGTCAACACAGAGAAATTTTTCCGGAACGTGGGATGACCCCCCCCTACTACTCGCCATTCCGGCACACATTGCACGCAACTTATCGTTACATGCAACACCGCCACCGAGTAATAATTCGGATTTTCCAGCATGTGCCATTGCTCGCTCTGCCACCTCAACACATGCGGCGAATGCATGCTCCTGAAGTGACCAGCAAACTGCTGGAAGTGGCATCCCTTTTTCGACCAAATTCAGCGCTGCACTGAGCAAACCAGAGAAGGCCAAATCCATTCCTTGCACAGCATAAGGAAGCTCTAATCCATCAAGGGTTGAATCAGGATTCTCACTCAACCATTCCATTGCCAATTTTTCGACTTTAGGCCCTCCGGGGAAAGGAATCCCTTGGGCTCTAGCAAACTTGTCTAGCATATTTCCAATGCCAATATCTAAGGTTTCTCCCAATACACGATAACGACCATCTAGCCTTGCAATCACCTGCGTATTACCACCACTGGCATAGAGTAGGACGGGGTCATCACAATCACAGCGTTCTCGTCCAACTTCGATGTGGGCCACACAATGGTTTACACCAATGAGTGGCACATCTATTTGAAAGGCCAAAGAACGTGCAACTGAAGCCCCAATTCTGAGGCAGGGTCCGAGACCAGGCCCCTGTGAAAATGCAATTGCTTTGACATCAGATAACACGACTTCATCTGAAAGCAACTCCCGCAGAATACCACCTGCATGTTGGGCATGATGGTCTGCGGCTTCCCTAGGGTGAATGCCCCCTTCTACAGGGCGAACGAAGGCACTAACGGATTTACCAGGGACGCCAACCCCATCGACCCAACCAATCGAAAAGGTGTGTGCTGTAGACTCGATTCCAATAACCACGCCCCCTAAATCTCGTGATCGATTAGCCTCACACGAAGGTGCACTGGTAGCGATGACCATGGTGATGCGAATGGGCACACCCTTTCAAGCCTGATGACATGCGGATATTCATGGCTCAAGAGGATAGCCGACAAATTTTTGTCAATGCCGGTCCCATTGCCCACTTCTCAACAGGAGATGTAAGCAAACCATTAGTCGGCCTTGCCATGTCTTCCCCTGAACAAATACATCCACCCGGATATGGATTAGTCATTGAATCCGGCCGTTTCATAAAAATAGGCCCCTCAGAAGAAATCATTGCTGAGTATGGCACAAATATTGGCGAGTACGATCTCTGTGGCCGGGCAATCATCCCGGGTTTCGTTGATGCACATACACATTTGTTGTGGGCAGGGGACCGTTCTAATGAAATGCGCATGAGGCAGCAAGGAATGAGTTATGCAGAAATTGCTGATGCGGGTGGTGGAATACGGCATACTGTTACACAAACCAGAGTGAATCCAAATCTCATGAAAATTGGAAGAGAACGTAGGCGAATGGCACTTGCCCATGGCACCACATCAATGGAAGTCAAATCGGGATATGGGCTAGATACTAGCAGTGAGTTGAACTTACTTGAATTGTACAGCAAACTCCAGATTGAATCTGAACATCCACGATTGAGTCCAACCTGGATGGGTGCCCACGATATCCCACATGGCATGAGTCGATCTGATTATGTTGAACAAATACTATCTGAACAATTGCCAGCTGTTGTGGAGCAAGGTGTTGCATTGTCAGCAGATGTTTTCTGCGAGCCGGGTTGGTTTACCCTTGAGGATACTGAAGAAATTTGCAAGGAAGCAAAGCGAGGCGGCATGTCAATACGACTCCATGTCGATGAATTTGTAGATGGAGGTGGTTTAGAAATGGCGGCTGATCTAGGCGCTGCTACAGCCGACCATACGATTCATTCCAATGATGATGCGAGAGCATCGGCTGCCGAAGCCGGAACCATCCAAGGATTTCTTCCAGGGACACCCTATGTCATGGGTTCTGATGATTGGCCCCCGATTCAACAATGTATTGATGAAGAATGGCCTTGGACTTTGGCTACAGATTTCAATCCTAATTGTCAATCTCTATCGATACCGATGACTGGGTCATTGGTCACACACCGGCTGAGAATCGATCCACTTGCTGCCCTTGCAGCCGTAACGCGAAATCCTTCAACAGCACTGCCTATGAGTATGAATCACCGTCAAGGTGTCATAATTGAGGGAGCCGTTGCTAACTTCAATCAATTGCACTCATCGATT
>JAPKEY010000206.1 GCA_028821815.1 Candidatus Poseidoniales archaeon
GCCATGAATCCGTACATCAATTGATTAGAATATAGTTCGAGTGTTTCATCATCCCCGAAATCGAGCACCCCTTTGCGAATCGTATCCGTCACGTGACTCCCAAACAGCACGGCGCCGAGGAATTCAAACACTGCAGCCACGATGATTGCACGGCGTAATGTAAGGGCTCCAGAGCCCACGCTCGTACCCATTGCATTGGCAACATCATTGGCACCGATATTCCATGCCATGTAGGCCGCAATCAAAATGGCTAGGACCAGAATAAGATCTATCATTCGGTTCAACGCCTGTGACGACAGTATATCAGAGAATCGCATTGGTTAATTCAGAGTTGGTGAGGTAAATTGTCAGCATTATGCCTGCAAACATCATCATCCATGAGCCAACCAACTTGATCATCCCACTGGCCTTCATCAGAACCTGTCGAAACACTTCACGACCGGTTCCAACCAAGACGGTGACTACAGTCATCAACAATAGGACACTGAGCATGATACCCGCCAATCCCGTGTAGATTGACGTACCACCAATGACAGTGAGATAGCCAACAAAGGGGATGACCGCAGCGGCTGTACAATCGATTGACCCTGCCGCATATCCGATACCCCACAAGTACATGTTTCGACGTGGTGTGAATTGGTCATCCATCTCAGTGGTTGAGAAACGCTGCACGAGATGTGTGTCTATCCAACCAAGCAGGTGGGCCGTCCCACCCATCAGCATGAAGGAACCGAGGATGAATAGCAAGATGGCAATTGCGAGAGCAAAATTGTGCAGATAGAGGGAGATTGGCAATATCTCTGAGAGTCCGACCACCAAGATTCCGAGAATGAGGAAGAAAGTGATCATCCCCATGCCGGCCAAGAATCCAACCGACAAATGTCCAGGCATCTTGCCCTGCAACTTCCCACTCTCACGCAACTCTTCCTCGCGTGCGCCAAGAGAAATGTAGTAACCGATGTAAGAAGGAAGTATTGGGAAAGCACACGGAGAGAAGTACACCAGTACACCGAGCATCAGGCCAAGAAAGAAAATCCCCACTGCAGAGGTGTCCACTTTGGCGAGGCCCCCTCTCAAAGATTCAGCTTCACCGGCAACAGAGAGTTCAACCGCCTCATCGAAAGATGCCCATTGGTCACTGGGTGTGCCCGTGTTGGTCTTGTGAATCATGTAACCTTCATGATCTATGACCATAGCAAGTGGAATTGCTTGGGCAGAATAATGAGCTACAATGCTGGTGATTGAATCGTTGGTGATGACATCATCACCATCTGCCACTGCTACAACCCAAGGCATCATCCGTTCTCCACTTCCAAAGGTCTCATTCAAATCCTCAAAACTCTCACTATCCCACCAGACGCCGATTGAAATGATGACTACTGGATATGGGCCATCTAGTGCCTCGTATGAAGCCTGAGATTTGTCCAAGTGCTCCTGTACGTAATGGCAATTGGAACAAGAAACCGCCATGAAATCAAGAATCACTGTGTTGCCACGTAGTTGCGAGAGTTGTAGGGTGCCATTCTCATCGGTAAAATTGGCTTCATACGCGGTTCGGTTGAGGGTCGGTGTAACGAAATCAGGTGTTTGGACAATTTCATCACTGGTGCCAAAACTCTCTGAAGTAGATTCGAAGATGGAAAGACCAGCCGTTGCGATGACCGAGAATAGAATGATGGAGATGACGAAGGCGTACCACGTATCCTTCTCAGCAAAAACACCAACATCGCAGCCAGTCTTTTGCTGAATTCGATAACGAAGTGAAGGTTTCCACTCTGCAATCACTGTAGCAGGTGGGTTGTTGACAAGTTCTGATTCAACCAAATCTGGATTTTCAGGGTCACCTGTAGCGGAGAACATGCCCTCTTCGACGTCCTCACTCATCGACTCACCGAAACAAGGGGGGGTGAGTGTCGTTCTTCAATACCATGTACAAATGACTACGGGAAAATCACCTGCGTCAGCGTTAAGCAGGGCTCGTGGGTGGCCGGGCCATCGGACTCGTGGTCTAGGGGTTTTGACGTCGCCTTCACATGGCGAAGATCGCCAGTTCAAATCTGGCCGAGTCCATTTCTCAATCTTCGACGTAGTCATCGAGTGCGGTGTCCGCAGCCGTTGACATGCCACCTCTTTCATCGAATTCATCCCCATCATCCCAGTCATCTTCTTCATAGCGACTTCCACGAAGGAACATGACGGCGAGCGCGAACATCCCTGCTCCGAACAACAACAGTAGAGCGATACCACCAATCACAGTCAATGAGATGAAACCATCCTCTGGAGCGGGTTGGATCACAACTGACAGCGTCAACGTGTTGTTTTCGTTGATTTCATCGATTGAGTTCTCAGCATCGACATGAACCAGAAGGTCGAGGGCACCATCCCAATCCGGCATCCAGATTACCGTGATTGTTGTTGAAGATAGTCCCGAAAGGAAACGAGCTTCAATGCGCCCGACTTCCTCACCGAGTGCTTCGAGGGTGACAAAGAAGGGCTCTGTGGTCTGATTGCCATGGTTCTCCAGTGTGATGGTGACGATTGTTTCCTTACCGAATCGTGGATTCACAGGATCAAAGGTGACG
>JAPKEY010000207.1 GCA_028821815.1 Candidatus Poseidoniales archaeon
ATATCTTCTCCAATCGGCAATGCGCTACCGTCATGATTACGCAGATACTCATGGGTTGCATTGCCATTCAAGATGAAATCTTGCAAGGCGACGGCTTTGTCATATGCACTAACTGCACCGGCGGCATTAATGACATCGTTTGTGATGTTCAACACCTCTGAGAAGTGGTGGCTCACATCGGTAAATTCAGAGGGGACTTCCGTTGCGTACGTGCCCGCGCCCGCGTAAGGAATCGAATTGTTCAACTCATCTGATTCATACCAAATTTCGGGTGCATCGACGAACAAGCCGACAACACTCGCATCTTCGACTTTGATATCGTGGGTGATGTTTCCATGGCTCAGATTGGCCAGAGTATCAGCCCAACCCATCACACCTGTTGTTGCGTAGGGATGAGCGAGATTGGAGTTGGTCACTGGATTCACAAATTGAATACCCCAACTCTCAGTTGAGTTGTGGAAACTATTGTTGGCAACCCATTGGTCATCAGTAAATCCTTGGGACATCGGTGTCCAAATTTGAGTGGACGCATTCTTCCCATAGGCTCCACCAGTATACGAGTCGTATGTGTGTACACGCCAGTAACGATCGAGTGTTTCATCAACACTGAAGGTTGTGTTGTTTGCAAAGAATACAATTTCATTGAGAATGATATCATCGGTTGGATCCCATGGATTGAAATTACCACCAATACATCCGAAAATCCACATTGGAGGTGGACATTCTTCACCATCAATCATTCCGCCCCCATCAGTATCAGGATCACGCCAATCAGTTCCTGTGATATTTTCAACACTGTCTGGAATACCGTCGCCATCTGTGTCGATGGGGTTCTGGTCATCACCTGGGTCATTCTGTGGATTTGTTCCATCGAGATATTCCTGCCCATCCCAAACACCACCTGCATCGGTATCGGGGTTTAGGTAATCTGTAACGTAAGAATCCGCACTACCATTGCCAATAATTCCAGGGATGAAATCCATGAGACAACCGGTATTATTTTCAAAATAATCGTTCAGCAAATCGCCATCAGTGTCCATGTTGTTATCACAAGGTTCCATGGGATCGGTTCCACCCATAACCTCATCGAAATCATTGACACCATCACCATCTGAATCTACAGCAGTAGGAAGTGAAGTGAATCCAAAGGTCCCCATCAATTCTTGCCAATCTGCAAGTCCATCACCATCCGTATCCTCATAATCATCATCACAATAACGCTGAGTAGACCCAATTGTGCCACCTTGAATCGCATCGAAGTGACACCAAGAGCCATTTCGATTGACTGCATCAGTGGTTCCTACAGGTGGAGCCAAAGCTACGCCAAAGAGAATGTTTGATTGTGAGGACGCGTAAGCGAATGACGTGTGTTGACCACTCGAATCATTGTAAAACCCAGTCCCACCATTTGAATTGAAACCTGATGCATTTGCAAGGGTAAGACGCTGCAACGAACTGCTGTAACCCGAAATCAGGGATGAATAATCAATCATTGAATCACAGGGGTCGGTTCCATGCGACCAATTTCGCTCATCACCATCACCAATCCCACCAAAGTCAGTATCGAATACATTCCACTGCGTACAGGTCAGGTTCTCTTCCCAATTCTCAATTCCGTCATTATCGAAATCACCTGCATCTTCACGCCGGGTTGGGTCCGTTTCATTGGCACCAACCAGTCCATCTCCATCCTTGTCCTCATCCCCATCATCGAGCAAATCATCGTCTGTGTTGTTATCACGAGGATCGCTAGCTTGTGGTGGGTTTCCATATGCACCATTAACCTCTACACCATCGTTGATGCCGTCGCTGTCAGTATCGATATCAGTTGGGTCAGTTAACAAGACCAAGGCCTCGTAGGAATCATTGAGGCCATCACCATCGGTATCGGGTTGCATCGGATTGGTGGTCAATACACCATCAACCTCAGCAGTAAGTGTAGCACATCCGCCCGGGCCGATGGCCAGAACTGGATTGCATGGAGAAATGGTCTCTGTACGCCCACTACCAGCCGGGCCCGGCTGGAAGTAATCCACCCCGTTTGAACTTGTGTCCCATGAGGGGTTCATGTATTCGTAAATGTTGATAAGTCCATCATTATCGGGATCACCAAACATACCATCAGCATTGGAACGGCTGGTCGCGTTGAGACCATTGGCTACTTCCCATCCATCGGACATACCATCATTGTCGGTATCCCAGCCATCCCTGTCTTCGTCGATTGCGCCGTCACCGTCGTCATCATCGCTTCCACAATTGGTATCGCCGTCATTGTCAGGGTCAGCAGAATCAACCAGGCCGTCATAGTCGTTGTCGATATTGTCATTACACATATCACCCATCGGATCCTCGTCAGTTCCATCGGTGCCTTGGCCAGGTGTTGCCTGCATCGCAGTCTCTTCGTCCCAGTTTCGGACGGGCACAGTTCCATTCCACCATACACCATTGTCTAGAATACTGGTCGTGCTGGTCAGATCCCAATTCACTGGTTCCAGGTAAGAATATTCTTGTAGATTGGTTAAACCATCACCATCGGGATCACCTGCAGCCCCATCATTACCAAGACTGGAGGCATCGAGAG
>JAPKEY010000208.1 GCA_028821815.1 Candidatus Poseidoniales archaeon
ACAATATTCGGTACACATGAGCAAGGACGAACCAATTTCGTCCATGCTAGGGGTGTGATATAGCCGAGTTTCCATTCCAGGCTGTGTATCTTCTTTAATTCCCCAATCGAGGAAGAATGGTGCATGTGTAACATCATTTGAAGTTAGTCTGAAGTTGTATGATTCCTCAGCTTTCACACGTAACAGGGGTTTGATTTGCCCCTCAACCTCAATGGTTGTTAATTCACAAATTAAAACCCCATCCGCATCGTAAAACATCATATCTGAACGATTTTCCATCGATAGAAATGACTCAGGTGCATCTTCAGTACCTCGGAGTGGATCACAGTCGATATCCCAATACCATTGATTTCCAGTGAGGTTGATTTGGTGTGCGTCAGGGTCAGATTTCCACATTTCATCAATCGGCCCCCATGCGATGTATGTGAGATAGATGATGAGAATGAATGGTACAATTGTCCAAGTCAATTCCATTCTCATATCATCATTTTCTTTTGGAAAAACACCCGGTATGAAATTATCGATATTATTGTTACTACCATCTTTGGAGCGGTATCGTAGAGAGTGGTGGAACATCCATACCATTACAATTACGAAGGTGATAGCAGCCCAAAAATTGAACTCATTGAAGAGAGCCCAGAAGATGTCGCCGCCTGCCTCCATAGTATATCCTCAGGCGCCCCGGAGAGAGGACGCTATATGACTGTTATCTGGCCCCCCGTAGGGGGGTCAGGAAAACGAACAGAAACACAATAACCATCCGATTAAATCAAGAATCAACTTCTACGGTTGGTTATTGATGGGGGATTGGCCGGAAGGACTCTTGCGCGAGGAGTCGGGTGCGATGATTTTGGCAGTCGCCGTTCAACCAGCAGCAAAAAGAATTGGCATCGAAGGAATCGATGTTTGGCGGGGGCGTTTGCAAATCGCAGTCAGGGCCGTTCCACAGAAAGGGGCCGCCAATGAAGCAGTTTGTGAGTTACTTGCAGAAACATTTGGTATCCCATTGGTTTTCGTCGACATTATCGCCGGGCATCGATCACGCCAGAAATCTGTTAGATTACGTCAAGTAAGTCGTTCTGATATTGAATTGCATTTGGAGGTATTCCGTGTCGAATAATCGCGATGCACGTTACACTACAGCGGGTCGGGCTTTGGGTGAAGCTCGTATTCGAAATCGCCACACTGTATTGGGTGGATGCGGTTGTCCAATCATTGTCGAAGGAATCAATGATCGCATCACCCTAGAGTTGATGGGTTTCACGGGACCAATCGAGCAGGTCAATCGCGGTTGGGACCAATCGCGTTTTGTTACATACATTTTTGAGAAATATGGTATTCTAAACAAGGTAGATCAGGGAGATTCAGTAATTTTACTCATGGATTGGGATAGAACCGGAGGGCGCCTCCAACGAAAAATTGGCGAGAGGTTGGAGGCCTTCGGAATGAAAATTGATCATACGACCAGAATGGAATTGGTACGTGCCATGAAACCCGAAGGCCGTACTGTAGAGGGGTTGAAGGCCCATGCTGAAAAATTACGCCCTTACATCGATTTGATTGATTCAGAAGGCGCGGTAGAAGAATAATTACTCGATTTGAATGGCCACTCGCAGATTCAAGTGTCCCTCCAAGTTATCCCGAATGTGATCTAAATCTGCGAGTCGTCTTGCGAGTTCATCTTGCAGTTTGGTAATGAGGCTATTCTTCATTCGCACCCAACGTGGATCAGGCATTCTCCCCTCTGCTCTAGCCGTCCAATCCGCATCGGCAAGTTGTCCCATTTCACGCATGATTCTCTGGTGCCAAGCATGCTCTGCATTATCACGAAGTTCACCAAGAAGAGGCAACAATCGAAGCCGTTCACTTTCCAAAAGAGCATCTTGAATCGGAGTTAGGAATCCTTGCAAATTATGTTCTCCAATCACCTCCCCTGATTGCAACAATTGTAGTGGACGGGCTCCCTCATCGAGTACTGGGGTTCCGTTTGAATCGAGGTATAGCCATCGTCGAACCGTGGTTCGCGTGAGGCTATCCACAGTCCAATCAATACAGACACACCATGCTGCTTGATGTGGTGTGTTATCCCGGGATTCTGCTTGAAGAAAGAGCGGTGTATCGTTTCCAACATCCATGAGTAAACGAATCAGAGGGTGATACGGTGTGATGAATATGTGCTGCGGGTTTTCTCGTGCGACATCACGTTCAAAGATGACGTGAAACCAATGTGGCCCTGAACGATTTGCAGCAGTAGTGATGAGATCTCTCCAGCCAACAGTATCTTGATCAATTCGATTCAAATCCAGTGCACGTTGTGCCAATTCATGCACAAAATTTTGTTCTAATCCAAGCATCCATACACCTTGCTCACGGGTTGGGTGTAATTGTGCATTATCTCCTAGATGGTGCATCAACAAATCTTGTAGTTGCTGTGAACTGATTCCAAGTTCATGTCTGTTAACTGAATTTCGTAGAGCAGAGATTCCAGGATCAGGCCCAACCCATTCTCGTTCATCCGTCGAGCGCTCGTCGAGCCACATTTCTCTCTTGTCGAGAAGTGTC
>JAPKEY010000209.1 GCA_028821815.1 Candidatus Poseidoniales archaeon
CTGATTGTGGTGTATTTAGCCTCCAGAGGGACGTTCATTGCATCGATTCGAAGATTATGTGCATCATCAATCCAGCCATTGATCCAAACTTCATCACCAGGGTCTGTACAATTTTCAAAATCGAGGAACGTGTCGGAAAGGGTTTCGTCAATGACGACACTATTGCCCAGAAGTCCAGCGCTCATCGCCAACGTACCTCCAAAGAAAAGGATCCCATAGATTATACCGCCAATGAGGACGAAATCTTCGACCCCTCTTGGGAATCGGCGTGAATCCCCACTACGCCGGGTTTTGATTTTATCGAGTTCCTTGTCGATTGGGTTACGCTTTTCAAATTCATCAGATTCAATCCAACCAGACTCATCGGTATCCAAATCCTCAAGCAATTCATGAGGCGACATCAAATCGTCCCCGCCTACGGCGGGGGTTTCGGTATCGCTCATAGGTCGAGCAGGTTGCTCTACCATTTGGCCCTTTGGACGGCGAGGGTATAGCCACCCGTCACAAAATCAGGCGAGGTTTGATGTGAGTTAGGTCCTCAGCGGATTTTATGCGAAACCGACAGAAGTGGGTACTCGCGCTTCTATTATGCCTGATGATTCAGCAATTTCCAGTCGCTGAATCGTACCCCTATGGTATCGATGATGTTGAAAATGGTTGCACATGCCACAATGCAGTTTCTACAGAAACTGTCATCATCTCACTAGAGGGCATGCCTGGGCAATATGAGGCGAACAAAACATACTTTCTGAACATCTCAGCAACCGGTGGAGCTGAATCTATTGAAAATCATACCAATCGTGGAGGATTCAATCTATGGGTGAGTCATGGTATTTTGAGCAACTTATCGAATGAAGTACAGATCTTTTCTGACAATGAAGTCGGGCACACTGAAGCTGGAAACGACCAACGATCTTGGACAGTCAATTGGACAGCACCTGAAGACGATTCGCTAACCATTCAATATCGCCTTCACATCAATACCGTCAATGGCGATGGGGTACCTTCAGATCAGGACCAATGGAATCGCGAATTTGGTGAGATTGTCGGCGTAAATGCTACGCTGGCTGACCCTGTCAGCAAATTGTTCCTGTATGGAGTCCCAATCGTGTTGTTTTCAATCTCTGGTTTGGTCTATTATCGAGAAATTCGGAAACTTCGAATTGCTGCTGAATCGGAAGAGGAATGATACAATTTGGATAATGCAGGGGGCAGGATTTGAACCTGCGAACCGCTGAGGACTGGGACCTAAACCCAGCGCCGTTGACCAAGCTTGGCAACCCCTGCTTGACCTCCGCTCCTCAACTCATCTCTTAGAATGTAGCGATAGAGGCCGTAGAATAGGCAACGGTCAAATGCTCGAGATATGGCAGCCCGATTCATGTCCAGAATTGCGGTTCTCGGCCTCGGCAATTGGGGTACGGCTCTTGCACTGAGTTGGGCTAACGATTCGCACCATGTCACAGGATGGACTGTTGAGGAAGAAGTCTACGCTTCAATCATGGAAAAAGGAGAGAATACAAAATATCTCCCGGACATGCAATTGAATATCGATGTCACCATGGATATTGGTGTGGCAATAGAAGCCAGTGAGTTGATTGTACTAGCACTTCCCAGTGGTGTCATTCTCTCAGTGGTTGAAGATATAATTCCTCATTTGAGGCCCTCGCATGTCATCCTCGATCTTGCCAAGGGCCTAGCGCCGCCCGAAGAAGAAGGGTCGGGTCTCATTTCAGAAGCGATTGAAGCAAAGTTTGCAAGAGCAGGCCTCAGCAATTCTGTGGTCGTTTTGACTGGACCGACCATTGCTCCAGAAGTTGCCCGTGGTGTGATTACCACAGCGATGGTTGCTGGGCATGATATTTCGGTGGCCAAGCGAGTGGCTGATCGCCTCTCAACAGACTCGATTATTTTGGTTCCAAGTGAAGATGCAGTGGGTTGTGAATTGTGGGGTGCGTTCAAGAATACTGTCGCTCTATCCTGTGGTGTGGTCGATGGATTGCGTGATAGTATAGGTGGGGACAATCTCAAGGCCGCACTGATTACGATTGGATTCGCAGAGGGTCAGAGATTGCTTCCGATGATGGGTGCACAACCGGAGACTGGGTTTGGCCCCGCCGGTTTGGGCGACCTGTATGTGACAAGTGCTAGTCCACGCTCACGAAATCGCACCCTCGGTGAAAAGTTGGGAACTGGAAAATCACTTGACGAATCTCTTGGCGAAATGCACATGGTAGCTGAAGGGGTGCGTGCAGCGCGAATGTTCGCCGAAAAGGCGGCATCTATCGGCTGTGATGTTCCCTTCATCAATTCACTATGCGCATTGCTCGACGGGACTATTTCAGCTGACGAATGTGTGCGCTCAATGGCTGAATCTCTAGTGTGAAAGCCTCAAGGCCCTTGACGGATTGGCCGTTGTATGGCCTTTGAGGACTTGACCGAATTTGAAACTCGTTTATTCGAGTGGATTCGCCAATCCGATTTCGAAGAGGTCCCCTGGAAAGCTGCTCGAGCGGCCAAGGCGTTCAAAGTCAGTGCTGACGAGGTCAACGAAGCA
>JAPKEY010000210.1 GCA_028821815.1 Candidatus Poseidoniales archaeon
GATGAATCATTTGTCTTGAGTGAACATCCAACGCTCAACCACATGATTGCTTATCTGGGTCAAGAAGAGGGTGAAGTCGTCTCCGAAGAACCCATTCAAAGTGAACCATCAGAACAACAACTGAACGCGATATCAAACATTATTCCAATCGAATCTGGAACAATTGGTGTTAGACGATGGCAGGTTGAGGTCGAGGAAGCCCCCCCTGAAGCAGCAACGCCTCTCGACATCGATGGTAAGGTGGTTGCCGTAACCGACGACCCATGGGGTGTAGCAGACACACTTTGCCACATCTTAGGAGCTGCAGGAATCGACACAGTTCGCATCATGCTCGACCCGAGTATAGTCTCTAAAATTAAAATCGAGAAGGATGGTCCAGTCGATATTGTCCGGGTAGATCCAGGCAACCACGAACAACTTGCAGAAGTCAGCGCGCACCTTGCAAAGATTGGAGATGTTGCCGCATTACTCCACCTGTCACCTCTCCGTCTCGCTGGAGTTGGCTGGGAAAGCCAGACACAACAGGCTCAACTCACGTCTACAACGCATGGGCTGTTTGGATTGCTGAAATCTCTAGACTCCCACTTTAGTTCAATCAAAGATGGGACCGTGATGTCAGTCAGTGCAATGGATGGGGTGCATGGAAATTCCAGTAGCCGGTTCAACGCACTCGCAGCAGGTGCACACGGCATCGTCAAATCCTATGCGAAAGAGAAACCACATCTGCGCTGCCGTGCTGTCGACATTGACCCCGAACTACTTGCAGATCCGACTGCATTGGCACACCAAATCTGGGCTGAAGCCTTTGGTCGAACCAATCCATTGGAAGTTGGAATATCTCGTGATGGGAATCGTTGGGCTTTACGCTTGTATGAGGAGGATCTCAATGAAGACGTCCAACCCCTTCAGTCCGACGATGTGTGGGTTGTTTCTGGCGGAGGTGCAGGAGTCACTGCCAGGTGCATTGTCGGTGCTGCTGAGTTGAGCAAGAATGCAGAGGCCACTTTTGTCCTCCTTGGGCGAACCCGTCTCGATGCCACCATTGAGGATTGGTTACAATACGATGAGGCAGCCTTACAAGAGCGAAAACTGAAACTTCGAGATGAGATGATTGCACAGAGTGAAACAGGCAAAGTCACCATGGTTGAATGGGATAGTGAATGGAATAAAAAAATGCGTAGTTTAGAGATTCATAGGACAATATTCGACATACAAGCAACAGGAAACCATGCCTTGTATGATGCGTGCGACGTGACGAATTCAAAATCAGTCTCCAAAGTGGTGGCTGCTGTGCGAAAAGAATGCGGGCCAATTACCGGCATCGTTCATGGTGCTGGACTTGAGGATTCGAAATTAGTCACCGACAAATCCTGGGACACATTCACGAAAGTTATCTCTGTGAAAATCGATGGGTGGAGAGCTTTGGTCGATGCCCTTGAAGACGAACTTGACCAGTTACGTGTCCTGTGCGCATTCACCTCGATTGCCGGCCGATTTGGAAATGGTGGCCAAGTCGATTATGCTGCTGCCAATAACATCCTCGATGCAGAGATGTGTCGTATCGCTCACCACGAAGATGCTCCACGGGCAGTAGCTATTGCTTGGTCGGGTTGGCGTGATATTGGTATGGCAACCCGTGGATCATTGGAATCAGTATTCATGCAGGCTGGTATTGAAACGATTCCAGTTGAAACGGGCGTTGAAATTTTTGTGCAAGAGATGCTTGGTGGTGGAAAAAGACGCGTGGTAGTTGCAGGTGCATTGGGGATATTGGATGATGAGGGTTGTAAAAGGGCCCCCCCTCAGAAATTCCCAGCAGATACCGCTGGTGCACTTTCAGAATCAGAACGATTCCCTTTCGTGGATAGAATTCTCAAACATGACCTCTATGCAGAAATCCTCACCGAGTGCACACTTTCGACTGAGCGATTCCCCTTTCTCATCGATCATTCCATCGAAGGAACACCTTACCATCCAGGGGTGATGGCAATGGAAATGTTTGCTCAAAGTGCTCTACTGCTTTATCCAATGTGTAATTTAGAGGGTTTCTCAGATGTCAAATTCGGCCTTCCAATCAAATTGATGAAAGATGAAGTCCGTGTCCGAGTGAAAGCTGAATATAGTAATCAAGATCACAATTCCCTATACATCAAATGCCATATTGAGAGTGATTTAGTTAATTCTCAAGGGGAAATATTTGGCGAACCTCGAATACATCACAAAGGTGTAGTACGTTTGCTCAAGGAGGGGGCCAAACGCGATGCAGGTGTACCCTTCATGAATTCACCAGGCAGGGGGAAAGCTTCATTCCAACCTAATTTCATCTATGATCGATTCTTCCACGGCCCTAGATTTCAAGTCCACGGTGGCCTGATTAAAGGCGTATCTGATGGTGATAATTTAGGTGTAGATGGAATTGCACTACTACGCAGTCAATTGCCCAATTCCCAATTATTTGATGAAGGTCCCGCACTCCTTGAATCTCTACCAATGCTTATCGAAGCTTGTTTCCAAAATGCTGGTTTGGTAGCAATGGAAGTTGATGACAT
>JAPKEY010000211.1 GCA_028821815.1 Candidatus Poseidoniales archaeon
ACAATCCCTCGACTCTAGCATTGGTCATTCTGCGAGTCAAGCGTTGAGATAATGCCGCTGCTAGGGGGAAGTATCGGCCCTTTAGGACCTCATAATTCTCAGTTTCCGAGCAAGCATATCCAAACATCAAACCTTGATCGCCAGCGCCTTGTTCCGCATTATTTACTCCTTGGCTGATATTTGCGGCTTGTGCGGTAATCTTCTGAATCACTTCACAGCGCAAGTCATTGGTAGCATCAAATCCAATCGAATGGGAGTCATATCCAATATTTGCGGCAGTTGTACGAGCAATTGATTCATAATCAGGATGATTTCCCGAGAGAGTAACCTCTCCTGCCAACAAGATAATGCCTCTTTCAGTGCCACCTTTGACACTGGTTTCAACGGCAACTCTTGCATTGGAATCGATAGACAGACAAGCATCCACTATTGCATCACTAATAGCGTCACAAAGTTTGTCCGGATGGCCGGAAGCAACACTCTCTGAAGTGAATAAGTCCTCGGCCATATTGTAACGGGCCTAGATTACACCCTATGAATTATGTGCCTTAGCCAGCGATGACTTCTTGTCCGAAAGTGTCACGCCCCTAAGCATGGCGAGCGACACTGTTTGGCACCCGACCTACTTTCGAACACATACTTTGGGCCAGATTCAGGATGACGGCGAATCCTTAGTGGGCTCGGAAGTAACCATTTGTGGCTACATGGAAGCAAATCGTGGGAAAGGCAAGATTTGTTTCATGGACCTTAGAGACGGAACCGGGCGTGTTCAGATTTTCTTAAAGCAGGGTGGTGTCAGTGATGACGAGCTAGAAACCGCACAAGGACTTTCACGTGAATCTACAGTTCAAATTGTAGGAGAAGTTGCACAAAAGCGTCCACCAAAGGTTGCAGAAGGAGAACCTGTGCCTCCGCCTACTTACGAAGTTGTAGCATCGAAGTTCATCGTTTTAACTCAAGCAGCAACTCCACTTCCATTAGGTGTCACAGATACGGTTTCAATTGGATTAGATACTCGTTTGGACAACCGATTCCTCGACCTTAGAAGAGCACATGTCAATGCAATGTTCACACTTCGGGCTAAGGTCTTGCAGTATGGACGTGAGCATTTAATCACTGAAGGATTCAAGGAGATTAACTCCCCTAAGATTATTGCATCTGCATCGGAAGGTGGTACCAACCTTTTCCCTATGATGTACTTCGATACGCCAGCATTCCTTTCTCAAAGCCCCCAGTTGTACAAGCAATTGACAATTCTAGGCGGTATGGAAAGAGTATTCGAAATAGGACCTGCTTTCAGAGCAGAAAAGCATGACACATACCGCCACTTAAACGAATTTATCTCCTTCGATATTGAAGGTGCTTGGATGAATGATGATGATGTAATGTGTGTTCAAGAGAGGATGATTCATCACATTTGGAAAATGGTTGCGGAAAACGATCAAGACCAAGTTGCCATCATCAATAACTACAGAGAAAGTCAAGGTGATGAACCAATTACAGTCGATGTACCTAGCCTTCCATTCCCACGTATCGAGTACTGTGATGCAATCAAGATGATTCAGGATGCCGGTGAAGAAATTGTATGGGGCGATGATATCGATTCATCCCATTGTGATATCATTGCTGCAAAGTACCCTGGTTTCCACTTCTTGCCACGATGGCCAATGGAAATGAAACCATTCTATATCCATCATATCCCAGGGGATGTTGGTGCAACCGGCGAACAACTTTCCCGTGGCTTCGACCTTAATTATGGTCGGGATGAAATGACAAGTGGTGGCCAGAGGGAACACAATGTCGATATTCTTGAACAAAATCTACGAAACAAAGGATTAGAACCTGCAGATTTCGCATTCTATACCGATGGTTTCCGTTACGGCGCTCCACCACACGCTGGTTGGGGCCTTGGAGTGGCTCGCCTGCTGATGGTTCTAACCGGATCTCGTAACGTGCGTGAGACCGTTCTGTTCCCGAGAGACCGAAGTCGCGTTTCACCTTGAGTTGATTGTAATGCCCATAGACCGCATGCAGTGGGGTGCAGAGGATTGGCAATTTGCTGATTTGTACATGCCAGATGAGCCATCGCCTTACCAAAAGACAGTGGGTGTTCCTTGCATCATGCTAATCCACGGTGGGTTTTGGAAGAGTGAATATACTCTTGATTTGATGGCTCCAATCGCTGAAAATCTTGCTGAGCAAGGAATCGCAGCTTGGAATATTGAGTTCAAAGGATGGGCAGATGGAGATGAAGGAGTTTGGATGGATACATTTTCGGATGTTATGCGTGCATGGGGCCAGTTGGCTTTGCTTCCCGGAATAGATGTTGTCCGTTCAATGGTAATGGGTCACTCCGCAGGTGGTCATCTCGCTTTGATGATGGCAGCGGTTGCTGAACGTAAGCCGTGGTTGACAATTGCGCAAGCACCAATTGTAGATTTAGTCGCAGCAGATCGTGCGAATCTATCTGACGATGGCGATGCAGTGCGTCGATG
>JAPKEY010000212.1 GCA_028821815.1 Candidatus Poseidoniales archaeon
TTGCTGGAGAAGATCCAAAAGATGCTAAATCTAAAGTTCTTTCTATGAAAGAATTTCAAGAGAAAAATATGCATCCTTTGTTTTGGAGCATCCAATACAATCATCGGTCACGCCAATCAGTGGACTACAAACGCCAGCGCATCGGTTCGCTGGTGGAATCAGCGCCTTGCAGACTATGGTGCTGGCTTCATGTTCATGCTCTTCTTAGCAGATAATCTCGGCGGTGGCTCAGCCATTCGGCAATTGGTTTCAGATACATTGACTGGAGGTCAAGGGATTGTCGATTTGGCCCAAACACTAGGTTCAACTGGAACGCCGATTGGAACCACAATGTCTGATATTTTTGCCAACTTTACCGCATCAGTCACCCTCGACCACGGAACTCAAGCTGAATTCGGACTCGACAATATCGACATGTATGAAACCTGTGGAAACAACCAATTCTGCCGTATCCAACTCTCCGGGTCTAATCTGAACTGGGGCTCAATGTGGCAGAGCGGCCCGCATGACCTCGAAGGATGGGGCGCCCATGCATTCAGATTCCTCGATGGTACAGGTTCACCCCTCAACATCATGATTCAACCCAGTGAATTGGGCTTTGCTGGAACTGTACTGACCCATGATGCCGCGGCAGGAACTTGGTCGATGGAACGATTGCGCTTCGACCCACTCACGGGAATTGGGACGGCATTGGTTCCGAGCTTTGGCAACATTACAGATGATGTCTACCTCATTGTTTGGTATGAAAGCGGGGTCGATGATTGCGACTACACCAGTCCAAATTGCGCTTTCCCCGGTGGCACCGAATATCCCATTGCTTCATTCGATGTGATGGCTGGACTCATTACCCAACCCGCTGAAATTACAGTTGCCCAAGAATTCACTACAGATCGTGATGACGATGGGGCCCATGATACAGTTGAGGCAACCATTGATGTGACTTCATCTGCTTTCTACGAAGTTCTTGACATCGAGGTCAAGGCTTACGATAACAATACCTTACATGATTCAATCCAATTCTCTCTAGAGGCAGGTAACAGCGTCCCAGTCAACCGAACGGTTTGGTACACACCACCTTGGGATGGAGATTGGACATTGCATTTCACAATGCGAAATCAAATTGGTGAAATTGTCGATGAGGCCCTTACCCTGCCCCTCGCATTGGCAAACATGGCACCAGTAGCTGAAGGAAGTGCTGCCGCGAATGCAACCCAAACATGGTTGCCGCTACAGTTCTTCGGTGCGGGCTACGATCTTTGGGGATTGGGCCTAACCAATGAATCATTTTCGCACAATGAAACGCCGATTGGTTACAATTGGAATTTCGATGATGGGGCATCGGGCTCAGGTCTCAAGGACCCCATGCGTTCGTGGCAGAATCCAGGCATGTACAATGTCACCCTCACTGTTGTCGACCAAGGAGGGGGCATTAGCGCTATCCAAACTTGGGAAATTAGTGTCAACGACACCGAACTCCCAACTCCTAGAATCGATGTAGGTACGCCCCCTGCCGCGATTACCGACCCCTATACACTCCTCACATCACAGCGTGTCCAATTCTCAGCTGCTAGAAGTGAAGACAATGTTCCACTCAATCAATTGACATTTACATGGGACTTTGGTGATGGAACCATCCTCAGTGGCCAAGGCCTTTACGATGTGTCACATGAATGGGACATCGGCTCCTCAAATGGAACCGCATACAATCTTACATTGTATGTCGATGATGGCACACATGTGGCAAATATGTCAGTCACCATATTGATCATGAACCGTATACCCCGACAGGTTTGGTTTGCAGATTTACAAACCTCTACGCTGACACCATTGAATCTACCAACGGTGTTTACTGACGATGATGGTACAATCATGACCACAGATTGGTGGTTCGATGAAAACGTCAATTTCGATGGTGGAATCGTGACAATGTCTTCGCCTTTTGTGAACAACCATTCTACAGACCCCAATCCACTACCTGCTTGGGCAACCCCGGGTTGGAAAAACGTTACAATCTTCGCAACTGATGATGCCGGTGATGTGAGTTGGACTGTGCTGCATGTTGAAGTCCTAAACCAGCGGCCTGTAGCAATTTTCCCACGCCCTGATGATGGGGCGACCAATACGATGTACACGTTCCTCTCCTCGTCGTTTGACCCAGATGGAAATTCAGGAAACATGAGTCACAACTGGACCATCTCTGGAATCCAAGACCCAATTTCAAGCAATCAAGTCAATCACATGTTCACTGAACCGGGCGTCTACAGCGTGACCTTGATTGTGACCGATGAAAGAGGATTGGATTCTCTGCCCAAGAGTTACACAATCCATATCGCTAACCCACTTCCAATGCCTGTTCTGTCTACACACGAAGCTTGGCTCAACGGGACTGTTGTAACGGTGCCTGGATCTGATTTATCCGTCTATAATTGGCGGCGAACCTTCACAGATACCGGTG
>JAPKEY010000026.1 GCA_028821815.1 Candidatus Poseidoniales archaeon
CCATCAATGTGTTTCCATAAATTTCGGCATTGAGAACACCTACTGGTTCGACTGAGACAATGGACAAAGAGAGGTCCATGACACTCGAAGGGCCACCATTGCTGTCTGTGTCCGTTAGGTATTGAGCGAGTCCGAGTTGAACGCTTCCACCCTCATCATATGACTGAGCGGGGATACTAGACCAGCGAGGCTGACCATTCTCGATCACACTGAACAAAAGTGTGCCTGTGTTAGTGTCTTCGCCATCATTAATTGAGATGCCAAGACCTTGTGGCTGGGGGTTGCCCATATTGTCCCACTGCATTGTTTCGAAGTTGACCTCGATTTCACCGGCGGATGCGTGCCATGCGATAAACGAAGGGTCGCTGCTGGAAATAAGTAAATTGCTCAATTCAGTTTCAGCGTCGCAGACAAGACCTGCGAGGGAGACGCGTTCATTGGTATCCACCTTCACAGTCGGTAGACCAGGGAAGGATGGACAATCGATTGGAGCATTCTCAGGTTGGTTTGGATCGACCACGACTGGAATACCATTCATCAGACTGAAAGCTGTAGACATGGATGACCAATCACTGGTCTGGCCCCGGTTATCTGTAAGACGTGCACGCACGTCGTAATCACCGCTACCTGCGGTCTGAGCCGGATCGACAATGAACACATATCGCTCGTACGGAGTGCCCGCCTGAGTCAGACTCATGGGGTCAGTCACCCAAGTGCTTTCCCAGATGTTCAAGCCGGAAGGTGATACTTCGAATTCCGGAGTCATCGTCGCCAATGTGTCGACATTGTCGCGCGCATTGCCAGTTACATCGAAGTCGAGTGTGCCGCCACGTGGAATTGCGGTGTTGCCATCTGCGATGGGAGTATCCGCACTCGGGGTGTAATCGTGACCAATCCAGGCATCAAATCGATTGTTGACTACAGGGTCATTCTCACCCTGAGTATTCAACAGACGAATTCGAAATGATTCAAGCCCATTTGGGTCCATGGTTAGTCCAGAGGTGTCAAATTGTGCGTTAACAGTTTGCGTTTGACCAACGTTGAGGTTATTCAAACTGGTGGCTTGGCCGATAGCATTCTCGGTTGCACCATCAACGTGGTACAACTGAATGGAGCCGCCTTCAGAGTAATCCTCTGTCCCAGTGTTCGCCACGGTTCCCTCAAGACTCAGAGTTTCTCCAGCAAGAAAGCCTTCGAAGTTTGAATCATCATTGGTTATGGTCAAATCAGTCACGGACAAATCCATTGGATTCATCGTGGCATCCGTTGCCACGAAGACATCAGCTTGGGTAGAGTGCGGACCACCTGTAAGTGCTGCGACGGTGTTGAAGTTCTGTGCTGCAGTTGCCCCGCCATAAGCACGAGCAGTGCTGATGGGTTCTTGCCATGAGGTTGTCACAGGTGTGTTGGGTGTGAGTTGCAAGGACTGGAATCCGGTGTTACCAGAGTTCAGCAACCACTTCTTAATGACGTTGTGAGGGTGAGTTGTTCCATCGTCATAGGTATCAGGACTGGTCTCTTCGGTAATGGCCGATAGAACATATACGGTCACGCTACTGGACGTACCCAAATAGGTGGCTGTCACATCAATATCCATGTTCGCGCCATTCGCAGTTTGAGTGAGAGAAATAGAATAATCGTTGACGTTCTTCATGTCTCCACCGGATGAAAACTGGCTGTCGTAAGCCGTGTTGCCAGTGGCAGCTCCGACCGGGTGGTAGGTCCCTGTATTTGCATCTCCGAAGGAAGCGGTTGGAATTCCCGTGCTGTCATACATCACATGACTTCGACGGTTGAGAGGATCGGGTGGATAGGAACCGCCGGCTTCAAAGTAAGAAAGGTAAGTGAATTCGGAAGGAAAACTCGTTTTCAAGGCATGCATCGATGGCGAACCTCCGTTCTGGCACGGCGGACACCAATCTGCGCCCACATACTCAGCGAAGACTGAATGACCGGGGCTGGTGGCGAACTGTGGTTCTGCAATCTCCAGCAATTCAGGGGTTTCATTTTCTTTTTCGCTGAAATTTAAGACACCATTCATCGATACCAAAATCATGATGGTGGCGGTCAGCAAAGTATTCACATAGCGCATGCTCATGGTTCCTCCTGTAAGGAGGATGCTATTAAAACACCCCACAGGGGTCACTTTCGCAATAATGGGTAAATCTGATAATTATGGGCGAAAAGGAATATTCGATATATCGATTGAAAGCGTTGACCTTTAGCGATTGATTCAAGTCCAATCATTTAGCCGAACAACTGAGGAGACAGTGGTATGGTCGATGCTGACTACCGAAGCGCACTTCCTGATCCCGACGAAGGGGAAACAGAAGAATGGCGTGAGTCAGTTCTCTCTGTCGAGGAAAATCTTGGGGCTGCTCGGGCACGTTATCTATTGCAAGAAGCAGTAACTGCAGCAAATTCGGTCGGTGTTCCAGTAGGTGAATTAACACAAACCGCATACGTCAATACGATTCATCCTGATGATCAACCCACCTACCCTGGAAACCTGCAAATGGAAGGGAACATTCTCGATGTGATTCGTTGGAATGCAATGATGATGGTGACTCGTGGAAACAAATACTTCGAAGGTATTGGAGGACATATCTCGACCTATGCGAGTACTGCGCATTTATGGGAGGTTGGTTTGAATCACTTCTTCAGAGGTAAAGGTGGTGAAGGGAATGGCGATCACGTCTATTGGCAGGGACATGCGAGCCCTGGTTTGTATGCCCGAGCTTGGATGGAAGGTAGAATGGATGAAGCAAGAATGGAAAATTTCCGTCAAGAGGCTTTCAAGAAAGGTTTGTCCTCATACCCCCATCCCCGCCTGATGCCCGATTATTGGGAATACCCTTGTGTAAGCATGGGTCTAGGAGCCATGACGGCGATTCGGCAAGCTCGTTTCAATCGCTATCTTCACAATCGTGATTTGGTTGATACCTCACAAAGTACATCTTGGTATTTCATGGGTGATGGAGAATCCGATGAACCTGAATCACTCTCAGAACTAACACTTGCATCCCGTGAAAAATTAGACAATATTGTGATGGTCATCAACTGCAACTTGCAGCGACTGGATGGGCCCGTGAGAGGAAATGGCAAGATTGTGCAAGAACTTGCAGCACGATTTACAGGGGCGGGTTGGAATGTTATCAAATGCCTATGGGGTTCATCTTGGGATGACTTATTTGCCAGAGATATTGAGGGGATATTGGCTGCACGGCTTGAAGCGCTTGCTGATGGTGATGAGCAGAGAATCATGACTGGTGACGGAGCGATGATTCGTTCCGATTTGTTCAACACGTCGGAACTTGCCGCAATGGTCTCACATCTATCAGATTCCGATTTGGAAGCATTAACCAATGATGTGGGTGGGCATGATCCAGTCAAAATTTATACCGCCTATTCAGCCGCAAGAGGACACAAGGGGCGGCCAACTGTTGTCCTTGCAAGGACCATCAAAGGGTGGGGTTTAGGGCCCTCGTTTGCAGGAAGAAACTCGACCCATGGCAAAAAGAAAGCTGACCAAAATGTGTTGCAATTCATGCGAGACGATATGGGGTTGACATTTGGTGATAGTGAACTAGAGAATTTGCCGTACCTTCAACCTGGAAATTATCCAGATGAAGTCAACTATTTACTCCAACAGCGTGAACAACTGGGTGGATTTTTACCCGAACGCCGAAACCAAAAAATGGGGATTTCTACCCCGACAAATGAGGCGTATGCGGAATTCGATGATGGTACCAAGGGTAATCTCAAAGTCAGCACAACCATGGTTTTTGTTCGGTTGATGCGGAGTTTGATGAAAGCGGATGGGTTTGGCAAACATGTTGTTCCAATCGTTCCCGATGAGGCGAGAACATTCGGCATGGACCCACTGTTCAACGAATTTGGAATCTATGCACCGGATGGGCAACTGTACAAACCCGTCGATCATTCTGTATTGATGAAATACAAAGAAAGTAAGAGTGGTCAAATTCTCGAAGAAGGTATCAACGAAGCGGGTGCAATGTCGACATTTATTGCCAGTGGAACTTCATATTCAACACAGGGTTGTGCCACGATTCCATTCTACATCTACTACTCAATGTTCGGATTCCAGCGTGTAGCCGATTTGATTTGGTCTGCAGCAGATAGCCGTGCGCGAGGATTCCTAATCGGTGCAACTGCGGGTCGGACCACCCTCAATGGTGAAGGTTTGCAGCATCAAGATGGGCATTCACATTTGATGGCGGTGACCAATCCTGCCGTACGTGCATGGGATCCTGCGTATGCCTACGAATTAGCAACGATTATCAAGCATGGAATCGAAGAAATGTGCAATGATGAAAAAGATGTTATTCACTACATCACTGTCTACAACGAAAATCACTCGATGCCCCCCAAGCCAAATGGTGTGGATGAAGGTATCATCCGAGGCCTATATCGCATCAGTGGAAAAGATGATGCTAAAGTCAGAATATTGGGTTCCGGACCGATCATGCTACAGGTTGAACGGGCTGCGAAAATACTCGCAGAACTCAATATTTCATGCGAGATTTGGTCGGTCACATCCTATGGTGAACTTCGCCGTGATGCTGCGAGTGCTGAAAGATGGAATCGACTTCACCCTTCAGAGAATACTCGTTCATCCTGGGTTACTGATCACTTGGATGATAGTGTGGGGACGACTGTGGCGGTAAGTGACAACATGATGGCTGTTCCCGATTTAATTCGGCAGTGGGTCTCTGGTGATTATGTGGTACTAGGCACCGATGGTTTTGGTCGTTCAGATACACGTGAGGCTCTTCGACGATTCTTTGAAATCGATGCTGAACATATCGTACTCGCTACTCTATCCTCTCTGGTACGACGCGGTGAAATCGAAAGTGGTGTCTATGATGATGCTGTGAAGAATTTGGGTATTTCATTGAAACGAGATGATATCACATTGATTTAGCCAGTGGTGGTTTCCAGCGGCCCGATTTTCGTTCATGATCGAGAAGGTGCCAATAGAGTGTAATGGTTTCCCCGATTTCGGGATTATTGGTTACTGAAACTGAATTTCTTTTCCACGCCTTTCTTGCTGGTATCGAAAATGGAAATAGACTTAGCGCCGGCCCGCAAGCAGGCCCAATGCTTGTGGTCAACCAAGGGCGTTCAATGACTCCACATTGCTCCATTGATTGCTGTACCTTCGACCAATTACCCCCCATTTTCCGATTGACCCATCGCGACGGATTTACCGAGGAATCCAAGCGGAATCCCGCAGCGGCCAAGGGACCGGCCATCCAAGTTGAGATGTAACCACCAGGTGCCCTAAACCAAGGGCGCCAAGAATCTCCGGCATATGCTGAAATTCGGTCTCTGGCAGCGGTCAACATCTCTGTAAAACCAACGATATCTTCTGGCCATGCAGACCAACAACGATGACCCCATCCGTGACAGGCAATGAGGATATTTGGCATCGACAACAAAGTGTCCAGTCGTTTGGTGAACTCGGGACAATCCAACTGTTCGGCAATTAGAAAAATAGTGGTTTCAGGGCCGCGGCTGGCCCATTGTATGAAGTGGTCGGTCGCACTCAATAGGCGACTCGATGCTTGATAGCCTTCTGTTCGCCATTCTGGCATAGGAACGGAGGAACGATGTGGATGTCCACGTTTCGAGGGGAGGTGAATCACATCATCTGTGTCAACACTCAACCATGATGTCATTTTGAATCCTCCAATGGCAAACGAGGGATTAGCCAACAATGGTGCAGAATCGATTGCCCTGCAACTTCAACCTCGATTTGATTGTCCAAACGGTGACCTTGCCACCTTTGAATTGCTGATTCAGCAGTTCGTACACCTGCTATATTAGCTGGATTAACTCCAATTTCAACCGATGTCAAACCGCTGCGTCCAATCCAAGTGAGAACTGCATCGATTGACTGGCCTGCGAGACCTTTCTGTTGATAATCCGGTCTAACCCAATATCCCATATTCCAATGCCCAATGACCAGATGGGGGGTGTAATCGAGCGCAATCAATCCAGCAATCTCCCCTGAATACTGGATTATCCAATGATAGGAAAGGCCGCCTGCTCCAAAGCGTTCAACCTCTTGGAGATAATCTTCCACTTGCACTGGAATGGGTTCATCCAATTCAAGCCAAGGCATCGCCTGGTAAATTTCATTTCCACTCTCATTGATAGCTTCAATAAGCGAAGGAAGATGATCTGGTGTCGCTGGTATTAAACGTAAATTAATGTCGCACTCAATCGAAGTTATTGGGCGCACAATGGACCCATGTGTTGGAGGGGTTTATGCCTTCAGGCGAGAAGATGTTGGACTGCCTTAGCAACTTCAGGAGAATCAGGATGTTGGCTACGTGCTGCTTCAATCATACGTCGCATGACTTCTTCTTGCTCAAATTTCTTTAGCAATACACCAATATGGAACACGAGATCTACACGTTCGCCAAGATGTGGACCAAGGGACAACAATGTTCTCTTTGAAGTGGCAATGTCTCCGCTCTTTGCAGATTCCATTGCATCTCGCAACGTCTTACGCACCGTGGTATCATCCCAGGCATCTGATTGAGGCCACGGCCATATTCCAACTGATGTCGGTACAGGGATACTGGCTGATGGCTCTGGGGTAACTGGAGCGGGCGGGGTAACTGGAACTGTTGGTGTTACTGGGACTTGAGGAATCGCTGGAATTTGGGGGATCGCAGGAATTGCTAGGGGTTCAACGGGTTGTACCGATGCTGTTGGTTCGGATTCTGGAGATGGTAAGGGTTCAGTATGGACAATACTTTCTGTCACATCAGGAATTGAAGAGGCGGAGCTTACCGGTTCAACATCTTCACTTTCTGTCATTTCGACTAGTTTGACAACGGGAGCAGTGTATTCCTCTTCCTTGTAGGTTAAATCAGGGCCGTCACCTGTGTCGAATTTTGTGACGTTTTTTGGTACATCTGCTGCGGTGAGAACATATTCATCATCCTCTTTTTCCTGTTGCCCCTTGACTCTGGCAACCTGTTGTGGAGCATCGAACTGATGATCCATCGATGCCGATTGATCTACCTCAACCAAACCATCTTCATCGTAAGGAGATACTTCGACGGTCATGTCGTCCATCGAAAATGAATGACTTGTCCAATCGACCATGGGCGCGTCTTCATCAGTGTCTTCCTCTTCTTCAAGAAGGGCATCAAATAATCCACCACTTTCCTCTTCAGTAATTTCAGAAACAGTTTGACGGTGGGCAGCAACCGTAAATTCATAGTAACAACGGGTACAGGATTTGGCATCCTTGGCACTCACCAATTGGCAAAGAGGGCAGATTTGGCCATCCACCTCTTTCTTCCGCTTACGGCCAAACATTGCCCCACCCTAAATGAGGGCGCTCACAATTACTGTATAAGATTCGCTGCCCCCCGCTTGGAGACTACACGGTTCAATGAGTTGGTCTGAAAGGGGCCAACGAAGAGGTGGGAGGGTCCAAAGGTAGCCGAGTATCAGGCCTGAACATGGCGGACCGGAAGGGGAAGGTACGCCGTATCAAACGTGGGCCACCTGCGGGTTCTTCGGCGCACCAAGGGAGCGAAGAGGAAAGTGATGGCATCTCTTTTCCCCGCTCACAGGATCATTTTGAGCGGTTCAATCGGCTCATTGATTGGGAACTTGAAGATGAGATGGTTGCAGTCGAAGAGCGTCTACGAAAGTGGGGCCGGGACCGATTGGTCAAAAATGGTATAACTCTCTTTGATTTAGATGGGAAAAATGATGGGTGGTTATTTGGAGAACGTATCGTCAAATTATTCACACGTGAAGAAACTCTACCTCGTCATCGATTTCGGCATGGGGATATCGTTACGCTTTCACGACATAATCCTCTCAAAGAGAAAGTGATTGAAGGCACCGTTTTGTCACGTTCTCGCAAATTTATTCGAATTGTGGTTAATGAGCAGCCAGCAAAAATCCGTACAGATACCTGGCGTCTTGATCGAGGTGCAAACCGAGTTGCTCATGATCGAATGGCAGCAGCACTAGAATCGCTGTTTGGTGACGAAAATTCAACGATGCTCAGAGAGTTATTTTACGGTCAAGTACGAGACATGGATGAAAGTGCAGCCAGACCGGCAAATCTAGGTGGAATTCAGAAGCGGCTCGTGGCACAAGCTAGCCATACAGGAAACCTCAATTCAAGCCAGTCAGAAGCATTCGCCAAAGCCATGCAGTATCGGTTATCGCTGATTCAAGGTCCACCCGGAACCGGAAAAACGCACACAGCTGTACGTATCCTTGCCGCATGGGCTCGAAATGGGGCTGGACCAATTTTGGCTGTCGCAGATTCCAATGTAGCAGTAGATAATCTGTTGGAAGGGTTGTTGAATCAAGGTGTCAAGGCAATTCGACTTGGACAACCGGTAAAGGTTCGAGAGTCTCTGAGAGACGCGACGATGGCTGCGCAAATGGCAGAACATCACCTGCGTGAAGATGTTGATACAATCATTGGATTGAATGAAGGAGCAATGCGTCGTTTACCCTCACTCAAAGGTAAAGAAAAAGGATTGGCGCATCGCGATATCAACAAGGGTTGGAAAGAAGTTCGTCGGATTGAAAATCAAATGCGCGACGATATTTTAGAACATGCTCAGGTCATCTGTGCTACCTGCGTTGGAGCCGGGCATTTGTTGTTGGATTCTAGGCGTTTCCCCCTCGTACTTCTTGATGAAGCGACGCAAGCGACAGAACCTGCTTCACTAATCCCATTGACCAAGGGTGCACGACATCTGGTCTTGGTGGGTGATCACCACCAATTGCCACCCACTGTAATCTCCCGTCGAGCCGAGGAGGAGGGGCTCTCTCGTTCATTGTTTGAACGTCTAATTGCATTGGGTGCGCCATCGACCATGCTCACCACTCAATATCGAATGCACCCTGTTATCAGAGAATGGCCAAGTGAACGGTTCTATCAAGGTCGATTAGAAGATGGTATCACCGCAGCCGATAGACCTGCTCCTGCGGGCTTTGTTTGGCCTAATTGGGATGCACCTGTCGCATTTATTCCAGTCGAAGGGTCTGAAGATACCAGCCCTGATGGAGCATCCAAGCAGAATATGGATGAAGCCGGATTGGCCGTTCGGGTTGTCGATATGTTGCTTTCAGGGGGGGACCTCACTCCACATGATATCGGTGTTGTCACACCATATAGTGGACAGGTTCGATTGTTGAATGACTTGTTTGAAGGTGCGGGTGGACGTGAAGAAAATGAACCCTATCACGGTCTGGAAATCAAAACAGTGGATGGTTATCAGGGTCGAGAAAAAGACGTTATTGTGCTATCTTCCGTACGCGCGAACGAAGCAGGTGAAATGGGTTTCCTCACTGATCGACGGCGATTGAATGTCGCCATTACTCGAGCGAGGAGGGGTTTGATTGTTCTCGGCCATCCTCGCACACTGCGAAATGATTCCAGTTGGGCTTCGTGGTGCGATTGGGCTTCTGAACGTGGCCTAGAAGCGTATCACGTTCTCCATATGTGACATTAAGGGCAATGGACGCGGACAGCACGGAGGGAGTATAGATGAATCATGAAAGTCCTATCTCAACTCACGGCAAAGGCCCAACCCTTGCCAAACTTGCCGTGCAAGAAAGTGAGGGTCATTGGCCGATTCCAGAAGGTACTATTCTTGCACCGCTTTGGAAGCGTATTTCCGCCTATATTCTTGATACTGCAGCGGTAATGGGGATCCTTCTCATCGCAACCCGTTCATGGATTGCATACGCATGGAATTTAGACGCAATCTTCAGTTCGGAATGGTATTTTGTTTTAATTAATTGGGCTCTTATCCTCGGGTCAAATTATCTCTATCACAAATACACAGTTTACAGCATGGGACGGTCACTTGGTCAACGCTGGTGTGGATTGGCTGTCGTTCGCGAGGATGGGGAACCATTGCAACTCATTGATTGTGGGCGCCGAGCAATCTCAAAATTACGCTATCTTATGCCTCTACTCAATTTAGGATTTTTATTCATCGATGGCCGGCATATTCAGCGTAGACACACCCATCAGTCAAGCATTGATCTCGCTTGTGCGAGTATTGTAGTCATCGCAAATTCTCTACCCCCAGCGAAGCGTCATGGTCTGCGCTGAACAGAGCGGGATTCAAGTAGCGGTTGCGTGTCGACGATTCATGGCGCAGCGAACTGTCTCATCAGGTGGTGTGACCACAACTCTCTGGGCAGTCGTCGAAGAAATCGATGATGATGATGAAGATATTCTTGAAGTTACAATTGATGTTGCAAACGAATCAAAGCGGGATATGTGGGACATCAACGGAGATATTCGCGCCATGGATGGAACACATGCACACTTGCGTGGCGCACCTTCGCGAATTGAATCTGGAGGGGGGGGCGAACTGAAATTCTGGGTTCCATCAGATACGGGAGCATGGTTATTCAAGATTGATTACAATACAGATTCTGGTTCGGGTTCAGTTGAACTTGGACCCTTCACCAACGACTTGAGAATCACTGCCACTTCACGGCCTGAACGTATATCGGTTGCTCCTATGAATCCCTCAACTATGGTTGATTCAACGGGAGATAATCCATTGGCTTCTGCCTTTGGAACTGCTCTCGAGGGTTTTGGGGAAGACGATATACTTACCAACTCAGTTCTGGAAACGGATACCTCCTCTGACGACCCCATGCAAGCAGCTTTTGCGGGGGGCCTTCTGATATCCCAACAGCCTCCAGCCCCACCATCAGCATCCCCCGCTACACCTCCACCTGAACAATTTACACAACCACCGGGGCCACCGACGGGGCCCCCCACATCGCCACCTCAATCCAGCCCACTTCCACCGGGCCCGCCGTCTGGACCATCTGCGAGTCCACCGGGCCCCCCTCCATCGGGTTCACCCCCTGGGCCTCCACCAAAGTCTGCAAGACCGCCAGGACCCCCACCAAGTTGAGGTAGCTGAATGATACCTGATGAACTCGAGATTCGTGAACGACGTTACAGGGCACAATGGCGTGCCTATGCAATCATCAAACGGATGCGGTGGATTACACTAATTTTGGGACCTATTCCCATTCTATGGGACAATGTAGTTGGCCCTTTGCTCACAAAACTAGGTGCGCCAGAAATTGTGACAATGGAGGATTTAATGCAAGCACTTCTCTTTGAGGTTCTGCCTCTGGAAAAATGGATTTCACGAGAAACATTTGAAACAATTTGGCCGCATTTGAACAATGTGTGTACGGCCTTATTTCTCGTGTTCTTATTTTGGACTATTCAAAAACGAAAAGCCGCAAAACAGGCTGCAAAGGATGTTGTAGAGTTAGAAGGGCGAATGGCGGTAGGGGGATTCGGCGGTGTCCCGTGAAGATTTTCTGCTTGAGATGTGCAGTGGCCGAGCAGCTTGGACTGTTGTTCCCGAAAAGATTGGTAAAATCGATCTTGAACTCGTATCTGCTAGAATCGAAGCGGAAGGGTGGGATTGTACTTTGAGAAACCGATTATGCTGCACCTTCTCTGGAGATTTAGCAGACATCACACTATACCCAAGTGGCAAGCTATTGGTCAAATCAGGAGATCGTGATGTTGCGGCAACCATCGCTGAACATCATATGCAAGTTTGGCTCGCGGAGTTCTGAAGTGCAGGACGCCATCGGGTGCGCATGGTCGACCACGTTGAACTGCCCACGGGCATTGTTGAGCGAATCCTAGAGGGGTTGCCTGTCGTCTATCCGACTT
>JAPKEY010000213.1 GCA_028821815.1 Candidatus Poseidoniales archaeon
GATTTTGACACTACCCCCCTTCTTGGGTGGGCGCTCAAAGCGTGGCGTGGAAGATCCGTGGTTTGCTACATGGGGGACAATCTATCTGGCTCATGTTTGGTTCATTAGTGTATTTTCGATCAACATCTTCCTTGAGTTATATGCAAAAAATCGTACAGACTTTTGTCAATTAAATTCCCATGCAGGCCTAAATTGTGGAACACGTGAACCGTGGGTTGCAGATGTTTTCAACGCCATACCTTGGATTTTAACTGGGATTTTCATATGGATTGCCCTGTATATGGGCATTCGTTGGTTCTTGGTCAAATCGATTGGAGCGAGAACCACCCCTCAGTTGGGCAAACAAGTTTCGTTTGGCACCCTCATCGTTACGGTTCTACTCTGTACGGTTACCTGGCCAGTCTATGAAAACGGATTTTGGGACCAAGGTGGACTGGGGGCCATGGACGAAGTATCTGCATTGGAAGATCTTCGTGGACAGCCGGTCGATACGCTTGTGGACATCAATGAAGGCCATCATTGGGAAGTGATTGAAGGAGATTGTCTATCCTATGAGCAAAGCGTGGCAAGCGAAGTCTGGCTAGATGAAAAATTCGAAGGAGAAGATGCCTACAGTCGTTCAGATTTCTGTTTGGTCACTGCAAGCAAATTCATGAACTGGGGGGTCTATCAGCCGGTCCAACCAAATCTAATTGATTTTAGTGGTGTGAATCATCATTCAGACAACAGCATTGGGCGAAATGGTGTTGCACAGGAATGGGCTGTAACCGGGGATAATCTAACTGGAGAAATCACCATAGAGGGCTCTTGGTCGATGTATATCGAAGACTTTGGCCTAGACACCGTGTATGTCGATTTGGCTTGTGGCGAGCGCTCCAGCGAATGGGGCATCGGTGCAGGTTCAGGCACCCTCACAGTCCGGGATGACTCCGGTTCTTTGGTGAGCGAAGATATTTGCCAAAACAGTATGCTGAAATTGGTACCTGGTGATTATACAATCGAGTTCTCAACGTTATGGACAGGAGTTAATTCATCATACACAGTATTTGCTAATGTCAATGTGGCAGCATATCAGCCATTGTTGATTGGTGAAAATGGACAAGCTTTGAACCGCAATGATCCAGGCAATCTCACACTCGCTGGTGTTGGATTGAATCCCGCTAGCCTTTCTGACTACATGGTGGAAAATCCAACCTATCATAAGAATCCAAAGAGTTTGGATGCTAAACTCATCTATTCTCTATTCATTCCTTGCTTGGGAGTCGGTGCAATCGTCTTCATGCTCATGCGAAGCATGGCACGAGGTTATGAGTACGAGATGAACAAATGCTACGGATGTGACCTCTGTGATGATGCTTGTCCGGTTCGTTTATTCAATGCAGGTGACAAGTTGAACATCATTTACAACACTTGGAACAATGAGGACGATGGAGTGCCGATGTACTCGTGTCTGACCTGTTCTGCCTGTTCCAATGCTTGCCCGCAATTGGTCGACTACGATTCCTATGTCGACATGCGCAGAGCTTTGGTCGTCGGTGGCCCTCCTGCATCTAACATCCCGCACACAGTCCTACAGGCTGTGCTCGCGGCAGAAGCAGAAGAAGAGCGTGATTCAGACTTCATCTCAATCGAGGATTACCCGATTGATTCTAGTATCGGATATTACCCTGGTTGTGTCGATTATCTTGACCAAGAGATGATTTTCAGCCATGTCAATGAGGGTGAAATGAACCTTGGAGATGCAACCACCGCTGCCTTTACCCTATTCGAAGAAATGGAACAGGAAGTATCCTATCTGGGTCGAGATTTCCTCAAGTGCTGTGGACACGATCAAAAATGGCAAGGCATGGATGAAGTGTTTGAGAAGTTGAAAGCCTACAATCAAAAGAAGATTCTAGCCAGCGGTATCGATACTTTGGTTTCAAGTTGTGCAGAATGCTTCCGAACTTTTGCCAAGGATTACGAACTCGAAGGTATCAAGGTCATGCACACAACTGAATTCCTTATCGAAAAAGGATTCGATATGGAACTAAAGTCAGAGGAAGATGTAACAGTCACCTACCACGACCCTTGCCGACTTGGGCGCCAAATGGAGATTTATGATGGTCCACGTGACTTGGTGACCGCTGTAGAGGGAGTAGATTTGGTAGAGATGGAACATACCAAAGAAGATGCACTCTGCTGTGGTGTATCTAGCATGATGTCCTGTAACGAGGACAGCCGTGCTCTACGAGTACAACGATTCGATGAAGTTCGTGCTACAGGTGCCGATATCATGCTCACATCATGTCCGAAATGTGTTTCTCACTTTGAGTGCCTGAAGTTTGAGGGTGACCCAAAGCATGACTTTGAGATCCTTGATGTTGTATCCTTCCTCGCCAGGCAGGTCGAGGCGAAGAAACAGGCGTGAGGCAATTGGTCACC
>JAPKEY010000214.1 GCA_028821815.1 Candidatus Poseidoniales archaeon
GAACGCTTGAATGGGAGCCTTCGACCGGACAACCATGGTGACCATCACACTGCGCGTGTCGGGAGATCGCGCCAAGCACAGCGAGGAGCTCGCTGTTGCGGACCTTTCCCCTGCGCTAGATACAGCTGATGGCCTCGCTTGGATCGACATGCGAAACCCCGGTTCAGAAGAGCGCGCATGGTTGCTCGCTCAAGGGTATCACGAAATGGCTGTCGAGGACTGCTTCAAGGAACCAGTTCCTAAGGCCTTCGTTTACGATACTCACCGATTTGTCGTCGTACGCGCACGTGACGCTGATCGGGAAATCGACACGGAGTTTTTGTGCGTATTCGTCACCGATGATTTGCTTATCACTGTACGTCATTCAGCCATGCCTTCTGTAAAGAATTTCGGAAAGCGATTTGGTTCTCGTAAAATCCAACGCCGTGTTGAATTGGGTGCAGAATATCTTCTGTACGAAATGCTCGATGCCATTGCAGATGATTGGTATCGAATCCTAGGTGGATATTCGGAACGAATTGATGTCCTTGAAGACCGTGTGTTTGATCCAAAGACAATACACACGGATTTGCTTCAAGATTTGCATGAACTCAAGCAGGACTTGCGTGAAATTTCAAAGTCGGTTTCACCTCTACACGAAGTGGTCAGTCGTATGATGCGTCCTGATCAAGATTACATCACGGAATCGTGTATGGTTTACTGGCAAGATATCTTCGATGTTCTAACTAAACTAAACAATGACGTTGAGAACTACAATGCTGGTGCAGCTAGCACCCGAGACACATATCTTTCACAATCCACAATGCGCCTTGCAGAATCACAAGCGGAAGCAAATGATGTCATCCGAATTCTGACAATATTGGCGACCCTAATGTTCCCCATTACTGCGATAGCCTCAATCTTTGGAATGAATATCGAAGTGTTCGGTGCATCTACTGAGATGTTTGGGCTGGCGAAAATCATGGGTTTGATGGGCCTTACCATTGCAGGAATTCTTGGTTACTTCGTCTACAAAGGCTGGCTTTCACGCTAATCTTCACGCTTACGTGATTGGCGTGCTTCAACCTCAGCCAGTTTGGCCTTCAAGCGACTACGTAGAAACCAAGCCGCAATTGTGATGCCAACAATGTTGACAATAATCACAGATAATGGAATATCAAAGGCCATTCTCTCGCCTCACAATGGTGGAATCAAATCGATTTCAACTGCGCCTTCAGGGATCCCAATACAGGTTAGAACTGCACCATCTTCGATGAGTTCTTCATCGATTCCTGGTGGCAATGGGTCTGGGAATGGCACCGATCCAGATTTCAACCGACACATGCAAGTTCCACAATTTCCAGATGTGCAATTTCGTGGAATGGCGATACCGATGGCTTCAGCCAAATCAAGTAGTGGTGTATCAGGCTCAGTTTCAGTCACTCCAAGAAGGAGTTCACCACGATAGAAGCGGACCGTCGCCATGTGTCCCCCACCGATTCCCTCGATTTAATCCATCAGTTACAATTTGCCTAGATTCCTGACGTAGCCAATATTGTCCGAGTATGAATCCCATTGTAAATGCCGTAGCATGACCTAATACGACATACATCGACGCCCCTCCGTAAATGTGGGCGTTCCAAAATTCAAACCCTGAATAGAATAAGGCACCTGCAAAGGGGCGCTCAATTTGTGAAAATAAGACTCCAACTACACCGAATAAACCCACAGATCCACCCATGTAATTCCGGCCACGTATTCCGTATTCATACCAACCATCATCGGGATTGAGGTAATCTCCCATGTGGAGATAGAGTGTCATGAATAGTGCTGCTAGAAACTGAATACTGAACATGGCAATCATTGCCTTTCGAGTACCGATTCTAACTTCAGCGCTCTGCAAGAATATGACAACCACCACAACAACCAACAAAATGTGGTCGGGACTGTTGTGAAACCAAATCGAAGTAAACAATGAAAATACGAAGATATGAGGTGCTTCAAACAGGTTGTATGGCCAGAAAACAAAGTCACAAATGATGGCTTCAGCAGTTGTAGAACAACTTCGAGAACCCAACCCAAGAAGAGTGTACAGAACTCCAATAGTGATCAAATAGGCAATCGAGAAGCGCCGAGATTGTATGGCATCTCGCCAATGCATCTTGCAACCTTGAGAATCGTGCCATGGCAATACCATCGGCCACATCGGGCGTTGAGGTTCGCTCATTCTTCTTCATCCCCAAGTGGTAGAGGGGCATGCTTACGAAGCCACCAAATTGAGGCACATAGCAACGTTACACAAAATAATTCCACAACGAAATAGGATTCATCCCCATAATGGCGCTCCACTCCATCAAAAACCGTGTTGAGAATGAACCACTCAAGATGGTGCAAATGGAGGTGTTCGTAAGCGTAAACACTCATACAACCATCAGGGAACCCATC
>JAPKEY010000027.1 GCA_028821815.1 Candidatus Poseidoniales archaeon
CTGAATTAGAAAACAAGCGTATGTTGCTGAAATTTAATGGGCATTCACATTCATGTCCAATCTCATCTTGTAATGCTAATTCTGCAATCTCTTGAAGGAGCGCTTCTAAATCTGCAAGGGCATCATTCATTTCTTCTTCTGTCATCATAATCATACGACCTGTAGTTGCAGAGAGGATGGCAGGAGGGAGTACCTTTCGATACGGGATACCAGCACGTTCTCGAGCCTGTTCTTGCCGTATCAATGTCAATGTGTATAACGCCAACTGCATTCTGTAATCATCAAGTATTTCTTGTTCAGAGTCATGACGTGAATCTCCTTCAGCCTCAAGAAGTGGATGAGGCCAACCAGAGTGTAAATGAGCAGCCCCTGTTGTCTTGAAATCGATTGCGCGGATAGCCCCACTTCCATCCTCCAAACGTGTACAAAGTACCAAGTCAGTGATTCCAGTACTCGAGAATATGAAACTCTCTATGTTGGCCAATAGATGGGGTCCATGTGGGGTCCATATCTGATCATCCGCATTTATTTCCAGAGATTGTTGCAGATTAAATGGCCATTCTGTTCGGAGACCTTCGACGATTTCCCCATTCCAATTTAACCCCGATGTAAGTGTACCCAATGGTCCACCAATGACGGCCTTGGACATCTTCTTGAGCAACGATTTCATGGCGTCTGCATCAGCATTCGGCGGAAGCAATTCCTCAAGAACAGACTGTATGACATCATCATCTTCAAGCAAATTGGGAGTTTTTTCGGTCCATTGGGTTGGCAATGGTACACTAATCTCAGTTTGCAAACCTGGATTTTCCAAACCGATTTCAATCACACGATGGAAAATGGAACCAATGACGTTTGCTGGGGGCAAACCAATTCTTTCAGCGAGTGATTGGGCCGATTCTGTGGATGCATACTGTGAAACAGCGTCAGGAGTTAGGCCCAAATTCATTAATTGTAAATAACATCGTGGGCAAATGGCTGCTTTGTCCAATTGGTGGGGAGATATTCGAATGCCCCGTGTACGCGTTGGTGTATCCACCGGCACTGGTGGCAGAACGTTCTCGTAGGCAATTTGCGCGGATTCATTCAATCGAGCCATGTTGACCAATGAACTGGTTGTTGTGTTTATCCCCCCTAATTCAGATTCATGACAATGCACCGCAAAAGGGAGTGATTGTGGATCTATGAGATGGCGGCCATCTTCTTCGGGTTGCCAACCCAATGCATCAAACCACATGTGACCGAATGTCGGCATGGGTAGCGTTCTCAATTTCATCGAAATTGTATCGCCAATTCGCGTAGAATCATTTGGCCCTCCAGCAAGGATGAGGATGTCTTTGACTCGAGTACAAGCCACATAGAACAGACGCCGGGCCTCAGCTTGGATCTGCGCTTCTTGTAACGTTCTGGCGAATGTCCATATTCCACTATCCAAACTTGATTGTGTAATCCATGGCCGCGGATTTGAAGCAAATAAACTGGGTGTAGCAATCACACGCTGGCGTAAATCGTGACTGATATTACCCTGACCTTCACTGAATAAACCACCAACAATAACACATCTTCGTTGCAATCCTTTAGAACCATGAATGGTCATCACCTGTACAGCATCTGCAGTTGCCACACCGGCTGAGATGAGGTCATTCCCTGCAACATCGGCAAGACGTCCAATACGATCTGCAAGCAGAACAGGATCCCCTCCAACCTCACTTGATTGGTTTTCGACCAAACGCAGAAATTGTTCAGCATCGTTTCGTTCCGAGGGACGTGGATGTGCAAGTAGAATATCGCTGTGATTTAACGTCTCATGCAGCGATTCAACGACTGTACCTCGATGTGAATGTTTAAGCAAATGTTCAACAAAAACTCGATGTGGACCTTCGGGTAACATCTCGGACAATCTCTGAATGAGATTCTCCCCAATGGTGGCTCCACCAAGGAATGATTGGAGTTCCTCATCATTGAATCCAACAAGACACGAACGGGCAACTGTAGCTGCAGCATGGCGGCTAGATGGACGGGCAATCCATTGGAGTAACCCGAGTAGTGGGCGTATTACTGGGCGAAGTAGCAAACCTCCTTCTTTGTCAGCTATTGCTGGGATGCCAGCAGCTTCCAATCTTGTCATCAAATCTTTCAACTTTGATCTGCTTGGCAATAGAACAAGTATTTCCCCAGGCGTATATGGGTCACATTTCGGTTGCTCAGTTTCACCGATTCTAGTTGGGCTACCATCGAGAAGAGATCGGATGCGTGCAGTAATGAGGGCATTTTCCATTTCGCTTGAAGAACCCGAACTAAATGGATCTAATGGGGTTGCCAAATCAGGATTTGGATGACCTGTGGCCGATATACTGGCAGGAACCAGCCATTCAAATCGTCCTTCGACGTTGGAACGAGCCGGGATGAGGGCTTGAGGGCGAGCATACCAATCTCCTGGGAATCGATCATGAACCGGAGAAAATATGTCTTCCCACCAATCATTCATTCGATTCAGCAATCCGGCTGCTGTTCGATAATTGACTACCAACTCTACATGACCTTGGGAACGAGCCAATGAATCAACAGATTTGCTGCTCCCTTTTTCCTGTTCATCAAAGCGAACCCAAGCACCTTCCGCTTTACTCCTTGATTTGGGTAAATCTGATGCAGTGGCGAAACCACCGTCAGCACTGTACCTTGGGTCCCGTGCCGCATTCTGCCGACGGAGTTCAGGGGGACGTGTCAATGCAGACAAAGCATGAAATTCATGTTCATTCATGTTCCGTAGGGCTTTGCCGAAATCGACGAAACCTGAAACTTGAGCCTGTCTAAATGCGTAAATGCTCTGCTTTCTATCGCCCACACAACAAATTGTAGGTTCCCATGGTGTGTCAGGTGGTGGCGTACCCTCGGGTAAACTGCGCGAGCCCCATAATCGGCCAAGAAGGCGCCACTGTTGCGCTGAATTATCCTGTGCTTCATCAATGATAAACGCACGATATCTTGAACGTATATCGCCCAACCTCGCATACCTTGACTGCAAATCTTCGAGTAAGCGTGTGGCTTCCTTCAAATTCAATCCTGCTGATTTCGGATCTTCGACGAATCCTTGCATGATTGACAAGGCCGTCAGTATGTGCTCATCACTCCAAGATTCATCCGGCAATGCATCTAGAGCATGCACTACTTCGATTGGATAATCTGCTCGCATGATTCGAGGACAACGAGCGAGAAGAAGATCAGCTGCCAATGAGGATATATCGTCAAACTCGTGGACGCCTTCACGAACTTTGAGTTCATGTAGAATATCGAGAAGAGAGCGATGACAAAGCAGCATATCCTCGAGGTGAGATGCTTCCTCATCGATGCCGAAAGCAAGGTTTTTTCCGGGTGAAGAATGTGGTAATGGGGATTCAACCCTTTGAGGGGTTAAACCAGTAACTGCAGGCATATTTGGGACAGGTGATGAGGTGTCATCCAATAGATAAATTGCTCGCGCCAAGGGCCTAAATGAACGGCCATTGGAGCCATTCCATAATTCTGCAATCGCTGCCCCTAAATCCTTGGCAAGTTGCTTGGCATGGTCTTCTGATACAGCACTCCATGTTGCGACACCACGGGGCCAATCCGCTGAATTGGCGAGGTTGCCACCACTAAATGCACTCACCTTCGTGCTTTGATGCGATGAAATTGTACAGGTCACCATGCAAAGTCCATGCAACCACAACCATCGTTCCCAACGTATTGCAGGGGGGCCAACATCAACCATCTCAGCCAAAGAACGAAATCTCGTCCCACCAATGAGTGCATTGGCTACATCCAGATTGGCACCATAGGTTCGTGCGTGGTTGACCCAAGCTAGACATGCTTGATGGATTTCATCCACAAAAGCATCAAAATGAATATCTGCAGGGGCTAAAATTGCTTCAATCAATCTGTGAACATCATCGGAATCCACGCCACTATTCGATTCTAAACGGCGGGCGACTGTGTCCACAAAAATTCGATTCGATAATAGTGAGGATAGGACGGTTCGAACTGCCTTACGATTCCCAAATCTACGGGCCAAACGATCTCGAGATTGTATCAGTAAGGATGCGCGTTCACCAGATACACCCGCAGCGACTGCATCACCAGCTGAACGTAATCTCCAGAGCCCTTCAAGAGCCTGCTCAAGTAACACATGTCTCTCTGCATTCCCAACGACTTCATCGGTAGGTCGCTGAGACAAATCGGCTCGCCATGGAGCGATTAGGCGAGACAGGAATGAATCAATGGTCCCAATTGGTGCATCTTCCAGCATTGCTGTGAGTTGATCGATGAGCCCTTCGTGAGTGACCCTTGAATCTCGACGTTCGCCACCATCATCTAGTGTGGGACCCGGGCGTAATCGATTCAATTCCTTCCAAAGACGATGGCGCATTTCTTCTGCTGCTCTTGTTGTAAAGGTGAGGACGACCACTTCACTGGGTAGCAGGCCCTGCCACTGTGTCAAATCCTCACGCTCAGCCAAACCGATTCGTAGAGAACCTGCAGCGAGAGGAAGGGGGCGTGGTCCTGGTGGCAATAAACGAGTGGCTCGTTGATCGACTGAGAGGTAATGCTCAATCGTGCGACCTACGATACTCTGTGTCTTTCCAGTACCCGCTCCTGCGTCCAATATCAAATGCATATCAATTGCAAGAGCCAAACGCTGTCCAACATTCAATTCCAAGAGGTGTCACCCCCCACAATCGATGCAAGTCCACATGCTTCTTTGACACGACACCATGTGCAAACGCCATCAGCTGGCGTCGCATGGACTCGACCTGAATTAGCCGCATCTGCAACGTCGAATGCTGTGGTCAATCTCTCCATCAGCCAAGCACGGAATGGATCACTCGCTGCTGCAGAGTCCTCGCTTGGGAATCTATGTGTATCATGTGTAAGAGTTGTAATCCCACCTACCCCGTTGTCTTCCAATAACTCTGCAAACGCAGGACTGACCTCGATACTGTGACTAGTTGATGTACCCACTTCAGAAATACCTGCGCCAATAACAAGATCCCCTGGGTGGGATATTTCCCAACATCTTGCATACAAACCAAGTTGTAATTCATCGAACAATGCTTTTCGATGTCGTTCTCCGGCTCTACTCTTCGATGGACCATCAACCGATTTTATGTCACGAATCAAAACTAAGCGCTTGGGTTTCCACTTGGATAATTCCGTCCAATCAAGTGGTGCGATGGAATCATCACCGCCCTCTAAAGTTGAATCATTGAATATATCGACTCGATCGATGTAACCGGTTAATTCGATTGTGCGACCATCTGGATGTGGCAATGTCATTCCATTCAATGACCATTCAATAGAAATTGGAATGGAATTATACAATTCCATCTCAGCAAGCAGCATGTTTCCAAGACGACCTGATGGTGTTGTTGACTGCGGCGATGCTAACCAATCCAACCATGTTTGACGAGGCATACCAATGAGATCATGACGTCGCTGTGCTGCGGTGGCATCTTCTCTTTCCAACCATGGAGCATGAACTCCTATGTGGTCTAAAATATGGACAAACATATCGCCCATAGAATGACCTGAGAGAGCAACCGAAGTTGAACCTGAAGAGGGGCGCTCATCACCTTCAGCAAGGGAAAACACTTGCTCAAACAATGCACCTAGAGATTGATGAACTAAATCGCCACGAATTCTCGCGTCGAGATCTTCCTCTTGCTGTTCCATTCTGGCCGCATTCAAACGGCGTTCTAGCCAGCCCTGACGCGGACAAGCTTGCCATCGTTGTAATCGGCTTGCTGACCATCGATTTCGGAGCAATTTTGCGCCACCTGTCAAGCCATGGCGTTCATCAAAAACAGGGAGTGATGTTTGACTTGGACGCAATGGTCTTGGATCTATTGCAAGCAATTGACTACGACCCAATTTACCCCCTAGAACTGGCCATTGTTCGGATAGTCTAGGAGGGGTTTTCCCGGGGGCACCCTTGTTACCTGGGATGATTTTCAGGCCCCCCATACCACTAAACCGATTATGTAAATCCATACCGAGATATTGTTCTTCTTCTTGGACATCTGTGGGTTGCCTTCGCAGCCGGTCTTGCATCAATCCAGAATCGAGTGGGATTGAAATGGATGCAGGGTGAAGTGGTGGTGAGGGTGGTTGATGGAACGCATGTAAAGATAGGCCTGAACGTTGCCTTGTATCTCGAATTCCACGTCCTGATAAACGAACTTCAGCCCTAGTGGTTCCAGATTTCTGAACCATCTCAATTGTAGCAGGTTTCCAAACAAGATGGTGGCCACGAGTACGTTCCCCTGATGCGGTTGACCAATTTTCCAAGAATATGGGCTTGAAAACTGTTTCAGGGGTATCAGCACCAGAATGCTGGGTGAGCCATTCTGCAAGAGGGGTCGCAGGTTGGCAATCATCATCAAGACCTGTTGCATCGATTAGAATCACCGTAGAAGATGCATGCATTAGATGGTGAAGTGTGTGTCGTGCAGAACGCAGTGGTGAGTCTGCGCGACACAAATCTAATTCTCTACAATCCGCTTCGGTTAACCAAGGTAACTTGTCGGTACGGAGAGACCAATTGGATGCGGTGAGATGTGTAAGAATGATGATGTCGGCAGAAACTCCCAATGCCTCACTTGGAGTCAATATGCGTATCTGATCGTTTGCTTCCAACATCTTGGGTGCTTGTAAATCATCCATCAATCCGAGAAACCCTTCGACCCATTTGGGCCCTGATGCAGTTACGGGGTGCCCCAAAATTGATTGTGAAAAACGGAACTTTTCATGTTCTTCAAGCAACAATCGAATCGAACCGGCATCACTGAGCATTGAAGCGGATTCTAAGTGTTCTGCGATGTGTGAAATCCATTCATCTCCACTCGCTGGAGATTCTGGTAAAAGCAGGGGTTTTTTGGTGTAACAACCAACTGCAAATTCAGCATCGGCCAATAGGGCTCGTTCACCTGAACTCAACAATGGTGACAATCGTTTCAAAAAACAAAGAAACCACCATTGTGTACATTCTGCTTTCTTTCCTGCCTCATCAATATCTTCCCATGGAGCTGGGTGTGGGTCTGATGCGAGGGCACGCAACCATCGAGACAGTGCCCCATATCCGCCTAGGATGTGCCATGAGCGGGCCAGAGATTCAAGCCTGTTTGAATCCATTTCAGGAATCCAATCCTCATTTACTGAGTGATTTTCTGTATGTAACCATTCATCGGTAAACCGCAAACTCTGCTGTGTTCCCACACCACGTATGCGCGACATTGACCATGCTTCGGTGCCACTTCCAATGGATGCCATTTCACCAAGCCAGTGTATGGATGGAGATGATTTAAGCAAAGATGTGCTTGGTGGTGGACGCAATCCAATTTCAATGAGAGCTTTCCTCCAATCCTCAATACGACCATCTTTTCCCGGATCAATGATGACTGCATTGGAATGGCTGGATACTGTGCGGCTCCAATCTCTTAGCACCTCAATTGTTGCTAGTATATCTAAGCCATTTGTGGGTACCAATAATCGTGATACTGAATGCGCACATGGTTCCGGTTCCCAAATTTCATGATTGTTCAGCCATTTTGGAATGGTCTCAACAGTACAAGGGTGAACATCCTCAAGAATAGCTCCGTGCAACCCCAATCGATAGTTTCCTATCGGTGCCTCACCATGCTGGCATAATTGGTGCAGGTCACTGAATCGATTTAGATTCAATAGTAAACGACGGTCACTTTTCGCCAATGTTGGCATTTGATCCATCAGAATAATTCCTGAAATTCCAGTCAGGGTGAATGGTTTAGTATCTTGAGATTCAAGTGCATCAATGAGGGAGCGCCTGTGTAGTAATGGGTGTATTCCATTCATCTGGCGACCCATTCTGTTCACGATATTCTCAAATGAATCAAGACCTGGGCCATCCCAAATTCGTACATCCTCGATATCAAATGCTTGAACCAGTCTAGACAAAGCACGGGTTCGACCTTCTCCCCAGCGATGTTCAGGTGTAGGGTGAAGCAGTGGGAACTCGCCATCTTTGGCGGCCAATTCACATTCAGCGTGTAGCAAACGATGTCCGGTTGCATTGAATGGAAGGAGGCGGGGTAAACGTAAATCTGCGTGTAAAGACTTTCGCAAAGATGCCAAAGTATGGTGCCGAGAACGGTCAATTGGACCTATATTTGCAGATTCTAACCGGGTCAACAATTCGCCTCTAGAAGCATCGGAAGAGTGGATGATGAGAACGGGTTCAACCCGGGGGTCAAGAACTTGGACTTGCAATTGTTGGAATAACCAATCGGGAAAATGACCGGGTGGGGTATGTTCCAAAGTCAATGTGTAATCCATGGCGATGCCCCCGTGAGCGTTCTAGGTTCTCGCGGGGGTTCTTGAAGCATTGGACTCGTTCAATCTCTGCGAGACAATGCTGCAGCACCTAAGGCGATTAGGCCGAGTGGCGCTAGGAAGCCGGGCAACAAGCCTGTATCAGGCTCCACTGATGGTTCGATGAGAGGTGCTGTTTGATCCCATTCGTGAACAACGACCAATGATAGGTCATCCCCATCATATGCAGCGGGGAGGGTGATTTCTTGCTCGCCGCCCCACTCATTCCCATTATCTTGTAATGTTGTATTGAGTTCAATTACTGCCCGCACAATGTCATCATAATACTCCAATCCATTTCCACCTTCTGGGAAATAGGCTGAATGCTCTACAACCATCAAGCGATGCCTCCAAGACATCCATTCTGGCTCATCGGGGGGAATATCAAATTTCCAAGAAAGTATGCCTGAACTGTTGTCACCTGTCCATGTAAAGTCTGATTCCACACCATTCCATGAACGATAATCATGCTTGTCTTCGAACATTTCAGTGTAATCCGATTCTAATGAATCACCATGTGGGGCGCTTCCTGCCACAAATCGGTAACCATCGAATACAACCGTCGGGGCGGCTCTTTCCAATCCATTTGCCGCCTCCTTACTGGTTTCACCATATAGGTCAATCCAACGATCGTCTCCAGCCTGTGTACCAAACGGATCTTGTGATTCACCAATGTATCGGTGATGAACAAGAATGGTTGCCGATTCGTTTTCGAGGGCATCCATGAGAGCATGTTCTGAATATACACAATTTTCACACCATGTGGCTGTGTATACTTCGACTACTTGGGTTGCAGTCATATCTCCTCCAACAGAAATGGTTGTCGAATTATTGGATATTCCGGCCAAATCAATCATCTGACCCCCTAATATTCCTTGATTGGGAATCATGATTGGGACTCCTGCTTGAACTGGAGCAGGCAATAGTAATGCAACGAACAGTAGCAAGGTCAGACTCTTGCGCATGGCCGGGCTACGCCCGTCTCCTCTCTAAATCATGCGGCTCATAGTGCAGCGAATGCAGCGATGGTTCGATCGATATCATCATCGGTGATGTGGAGATGAACCACTGCACGAACTGCTGTGGGACCAACTGAAAGAACATCCACCCCTTGGGACGCCAAACCATCAATAATAGATTGAGCATCCATGTCGCCATGGATATAGATCATGTTGGTTTCTACACTATCTAGATCAATTGTGAATCCATCCATGGCGTTGACCGCTTCAGCCAATCGTCTAGCGCGTGCATGGTCTTCTGATAATCGTTCAACATGATTCTCAAGAGCAAACAGACCGCCAGCAGCAATAATTCCGGCTTGCCGCATTCCACCGCCAAACATCTTCCGCCATCGGTGAGCTTTAGCAATAAATTCGAGGGATCCTACCAATACACTTCCAACAGGTGCTCCAAGGCCCTTGGACAAGCAGATGGAAATTGAATCATAATCACGTACCATGCGCGCAGGGTCGGTTCTAGTGGCAACCACTGCATTGAACAAACGGGCACCATCAATGTGTGCAGCACATCCATTTTCATGGGCCACCTTGGCAATTTCATCCAATGTTTCTTGAGGATAGCAAGTTCCACCACCGCGATTAGCTGTATTTTCAACACAAACCAAACTACCATTCGGAAAATGGCCAAGGCTGCCTTCTGCCTTTCGAATCGCCTTTGAAACATCCTCTGGATTCATGATTCCACGAACTGCAGGAACCAATGCGATGGAACAACCAGAAAGTGCTGCATATCCACCACCTTCATACTGGTATACATGAGATGTAGTTTCGGTGATAATTTCATCCCCGGGTGAAGTGTGTGTTCGAATGGCCACAGCGTTGGACATTGTTCCACTTGGAACAAACAGAGCCGCCTCCTTACCCAACATTGTAGCGAGGCGATTTTGCAATGCCTGTACCGTTGGATCGTCTCCAAGGACATCGTCACCGACATCAGCGGATTCCATCACAGCACGCATGGCTGCAGTGGGCTGAGTAACCGTGTCACTGCGAAGGTCGACACGGCCGGATGGGTACTCGCGCATGATTTCCCGTAGACGCCGAACATAAAGCAGTTTCAGGTCACCTGTAATGGCTAGAATGTCAAGGCGAGAACATCAAGAGTGGTATGATTGTGAGGACATCATGGCAGAGCAAAAGGGCACCCAAGTGGAATCCTTCCTATCTGACAACTGCCCCCCGATGGGCATCTACGAGACACTGTACGCGTTCAGAGACTCATTCGGTAGCTTCATGGGTACCGAAGGCACACACCCGTGGTCGCAAGGGTTCCCTCTGACAACACCATTGGATAAGTTCGGTGGCCCTCCTCTACCCGCGAGCGTAGATGTGACGTGGGAGGATCGTTTCTACCCCAAGGCTTGGGGGCATCCAGCGTTACGCAAGGCGATTGTCGAGTACTACAACTCCCAATACGGCTCCAACATCACACCCGAGAATGTGATGATCTTCCCAGGAGGGCGACCTGGTATCTACACCGTGCTGGCATTCCTCAAGGCGCATGTCGAAGCGCGACTTGGAAATATCGAATGGCCCGCTTATCTGGACATTATGGAGCAAACCAATACTCACTACCAGGTCGTACCCTACACCAAGGAAAACAACTTCCATCCAAGCAACGACGCTTACTTTGACCGTGCGGGCATTGATGCAAACACATGCCTCATGCCCGTCATATCCAATCCGCAGAACCCATCTGGTCAGACACGTTCTGGAGAGGAGCTCAGGGAACTGATCCAAATGGCTGAGCAACCCGGAAATGGCATACTACTGGATGAAGCGTACGAAATGTTTCATTCTCCTTCAGTAAGTGGAATCGAGTTTGTTCAGGACCTGAACAATAGTAACGTGTTCATCGCGGGGGCCTGCACGAAAGGTTTGCAGTCTCCTGGAATTCGTGTTGGTTGGATCATCGCTAGCAAGAAGAATGTCGAGACGATGGCCAACTACTCCAGCTTCGGTATGGGTGGCGTAAGTCATCCATCACAACTCTACGCCGTCAAACTCCTCGAACCAGAGCGTGTTAAGCAGGCCCGCAAGGCCGTGGAACAACACTACAACTGGCAGCGGGAACGATACGGGAAGGCGTTCAAGGACATGGGCCTAGGAGTTTACACGGGTAACGGTGGATTCTACCACTGGCTCGAACTTCCTGAAGGAATGACAAGCGATGAGTTCAACAGACGACTCTTCAAACGCGGGGCTGCAATCCTCTGCGCTTCTGAATGCGACATGGCTCGTCCTCATTCAAAAGACCCTGACTATGTGACTCCATATTCTCGATTCTTCCGCTTTTCTTTCGGTCCGCTGTTGCC